>JAAYGP010000222.1 GCA_012727625.1 Clostridiaceae bacterium | reverse complement strand
TTTATGGCAGGAAACAGGGCTCCAAGAGTTTTTCCGATTCCGGTGGGAGCCTGAATAACCTGTTTGTTTCCGTCGCGTATTGCCCTGTAAACCGAAGCGCACATTTTTCTTTGACCTTTTCTGAACTCAGGGAAAGGAAAGGTGAGGGAAGCAATGGATTGATTGCGGATTAACTGCCATTCATGCTGTTTTTTAATGCTGTTAATATATGGAAATACAAGTGAATGAAAGAACTTTTCAAGCTCATTAATATTCAGATGCTCTTCAAAGCTTCGGATATTCCTGTTAGCCCGGTGATGATATATAAGCAGCAAGGTTATATGCTCAAGTCCCAGTTCTTTTGCGAGCATATACGCATAACACCGGCCTTGCGCCCAATATGCCGGATTATCATCTTTTTCAAGGAGTTCCAGGGATGTATCGGTGGTTTTTATTTCACAAACACTTAAATTGTTGTTGATTTCAATTAATCCGTCAAGTCTGCCCGAAATATGAAGCTCATATTCTTTGTGGTGCTGAAAAATTAATGAAACAGACCTTTCTTTTTTATAATTACCGGTATCTCCAATTTGCTGTTTTAAAAGTTCGTGAGTTAACTGGTGGCCTTCAATGCCTTCCATTGCCAGGCTAAGGAAAGAGCCCCTTGTTTCTTTTAATGGGATTGAAAAGGAAACCAAATCACGAACCGATACATTAATTTTATAAACTCCCATTATACCTCCATAATATGATAAAGACAAAAAACACATCGGGTTCTCCGGTATTTAAAAACCATGCAGGCCATAACAAAAAAACTGTCTTTAATAATGAACACCGTAAAATGTTGTTTCAACTTAATGCTGAATCATATTTCGCCCGGGTTGCATGAACAAATGTTCTATTACGATATTGTATATTATTCTGATTGGTTTATCAACCTGAATTTAAAGAAAATCACAGACAAAAGCAGGAGCGGTTATTGTTCGCACCCTGATTCAGCTACTGATTAGGTCAGATATTGTGCAATAGCGGAAACAGGAGATTGAACAAAAGAGCCGGACCTGAATGTAGCATTCAGGCCCGGCAACTTTGTATTATACTGGTTTTTAGATCTTTTTTATTGGGTGCTCTGATAAACATCATATTTTTTCTCACCTCCAAATTTGATTTTTTGTAATTGCTAAGTTAATTTAGCTTCACCACTTCACCTGTATCACCGGGCATTTCCAAAAAGGCATGCTGACTGAGACGGCAGGATTTTGGTTTTGGTTTGTATGGAAACTGATTGATTTACATCTTATGTCATATTAATAATTAATACATTTTAAATAAATCAGGTATAAAACCATAATGAGGCATAAATAACATAATGTGACGACTGAATATAAAACAACAGCATAAAAAGCAACACTAATGCAGCTCAAACTAAGTGCTGGTTTGTAAAAAAAGTAATTATTCTGCTTTCTCCTGTAAAATGATTTCTCTTTAAAACAGCTCCCCCGAATTGGTACTTATAATTATTTGTTAACATTAATCAGTTAACAAAGCAGGGGTTTGAAAATGCGGTAAATGAATCATAAATAAACTGTAACCAAATCGTAACAATACAGTAATAAATAGTAAATATATATATCATTTATATAATATCACTCATATTTTATATTGTCAACCGGTATTTGCAAAAAGGTGAAAGTGATGGCCACCCTCATTTGAAAAAGCAAATTCCACCCCTGAAGTCATTAGAGTGGAAATAACTTTTGCAAAATCAACCGCGGAATTTACTTTTTCAATTGGCCAGGGTGTTTGTCAGCTGAATAAGGGAAAATTTGAGAAAACCAGGATATAATAAAAAAGTCAGGCATGAATGATAAAACGAATCATTCATGCCTGACCAGTATTATATCAATACATTTCTAAAATGCATTGACAGGTACCTTATAATATAGTTGGCAGCCGTTTTACGGTTCAGGTATCGATTGCACCTGCACGCCGATATTATTGCCGCCTGCTCCACTGAACCCGGGATTCTCCAATACTATTTCAATGTTTATTGTATTTCCTGCATTAACCTCAATATTTCCGATAGCGGAGAAATAACCCGCTGCGCCTGCAAAGAACAATTGACTTCCTGCCGGGACATCGTTTAATGTGAAGTATCCATTATAATTTGTAGTTACGCTTATGCCTCCACAATAAACGAATGCATTGCCTATTCCGTAGCCGGAGGTATTTACTATTCTACCCGTTATTGTTCCTTTCTGGCCTGGCGGTGGGGTAGGTGCAGGAGTAGGAGTTGGGGTTGGAGTTACCGATACCCTTCGCAGTGCAATATTAACAGTAGTTTGCTGATTGGCATTTACCGTTACATTTCTGGATTCAGACTGATAGCCGTTGGCTGTAGCAACGATTTCGTGCCTGCCAGCCGGCACATCATATATTGTGTAATATCCGGAAGAGTTGGTATATGCCGATAGTGATGTTCCGCTTACCGATACCCTTGCTCCGGAAATACCACTTCCTGTGTTGTAATCTGTAATTCTTCCCGTAATTGTACCTGTTTGCGGCCCGGCCATCGCCAATGCAGCTTCAACTGCAGCCAATGCATCCACCGCGCCGTATCCATACCCCATATTGGGTGAATTTCTGTATCTGCTGTCAGTTAAGGGTTTTGCCGTATTTTTCAGAATAGTCTCGATTTCGCTTACGGTAAGATATGGATTTGCCTGTCTCATAAGGGCAATTACACCTGTTATATGGGGTGCGGCCATGGATGTTCCGCTCCATCCGCTTTCATATCCACCAGATATTACTGATGAGCGGATACTGACACCAGGTGCAGAGATCTCCGGCTTAATCAAGCTGGAATCATACGGTGAAGGGCCAACACAGGACCAGCTTGCTCTTCTGTTGCTGCTGTTAATTGCAGCTACTGCGATAACCTCCGGATAATTTGCGGGGTTTGATATTGAACCTGCCGGTGCCTCACCGCTTCCCCTGTGGTTTCCTGCCGCAAATACCGGTACTATATCAGCAGCTCTCCAGGCGTTCATAACATTTTTATACCAGTCATCCTTTCCGGAACCTCCACCCCAGGAGTTGTTTACAACATCCGGAGCATTCGCGGTGCTTCCGCCTGGTCTTAACAGCCACTCGGCAGCACGTATTAATTTACTGTCGGTATTATTGGACATTCCCAAACCTTTTACGGCAATAAATTTAGCGCCGGGTGCCACACCTACTGCATTTCTGCCATTTGATTCCTGTCCTACAATTGTACCCATAACATGAGTACCATGGCTATCCTCATCATCATAAGGCGTTGATCTGCCTCCCCAGGCATCATACCAGCTGGCACTGTGATCTACGCGGCCTGATGCAGGGTCATATCCTCTGTATTTTTCCTTTAGAGCTTTGTGATCCCATTTGACTCCTCCATCAATTGTCGCAACAACAACTCCGGTACCGTCAATGTTATACTGATTCCAGACATCATCAGCATTGATATGTTTGATATTCCACTCGATATCTGATGGAGACGGTGCCTGAGGTTCCACTGCTTTTTCCACTTCGTTTTCATCACCGATAAGATAAACTTCGCCATCAATATAAATGCGTTTGACTTCCCTCCGTGCGGCAATTTCCTTTATTGTCTTTTCCCTTGCCAAAGCATACACCATATTGACAATATGGAAAGATTCATATTCCTTAATATTGCCCTTTTTTTGCTGTGATTTTAAATATGACAGAAGTCCTTTCTGCGTTGATTCGGATACTTTTTCAAGTTCCCGGACAACTGCTTCCCTGACAGTCTGCCTGACTTTTTCGGCGCTATAGCCATCAGCACGCATCTTTTGATTGGTTTGCAGCGACACCTTTTCGACATCGGCCTGTTCATTAAGCATAATTAACACGGGCATAAAATCATTCTTTCCCGTAAATCTTTCAGTAACCAGCTTGTCTATTTTCAATTCTGCCTGTTTTTCATAGTCATTAATTGAAGAGGCATAGGATGCGAATGTACCAAATGCGAATACTAAAATTAATAAAAATAAAAGATAAGATTTAATTTTCCTACACATTTTATTTACCCTCCAATTTTTGTTATTTTATTATTTTACTTTTCGCTGATACTCTGATATAATAGTACTGTGTATGTATTGTTTTTTGATCTAAAAACTCAAACAATTGTGCTTGCCAGTCAATTTTGGGTTTTTAGATCTTTTTTATTCGGAGCCCTGATAAATTTCATTTCTTTCACCTCCTCTTTTTTAATTTTTTTATTGTAATTGCTAAGTTAATTCTATACTACCGGATACATGAAAAGGATTAATATCCAAGTCTTTGATTCAGTAATTTAATTGAAGATTAATTTACATTTTATACTATATCATTATTAACTATATTTGTCAAGAAAAATACGGTACAAAAATATAATAATAGCAATAAAGCCGCAATATAGGATATTAACATATAATACCAGCACAAAGGCAAAGCAAAAGAAGCATAAGATCAGGTACGAACTCTGCAACATAAAAAACAGACTATAGATAATGATTTGCTTTCTCCTGTAAAGTGATTTCTCTTTGACGGTTCCCCCAGACTGATTGGTTTTATCCCGGAATTTTTGTTAACGCATATACGTCAACAAGACGGGGGATTGATACTATGTTCAGTAAATGAAACGCAAAAGAACCGTAAACGAATCGTAAACATACCGTAATTAAAATGCAACCAAATCGTAAACAAATAGTAATAAAAAGTAAATACATGTACTATTTATATAGTATCACTCATGTTTCAAATTGTCAAATGATAAAACATTAAATTTTGCCGGATTTTATTCATGAAAAAAACCTTAAAACAGGCATAAAAACAAGCTTGCAAGCTACAATCGCGGAAAGGGGTAAATTAAAAAGGAGAGCGATTGCTCTCCTTTTTAATTTACCATTTGTTTCCGCCATGTCCGCGGGCGCCTCTGTTGTTTCTCTGAAGTTTTCTTGCTCTTCTGCAATCAAAACACCTTTGTGGCTCGTTTTCGAATCCCTTTTCCCTGTAGAATTCCTGTTCTCCTTCGGTAAATGTGAATTCAGTTCCGCAATCCTTGCAGACCAATACTTTGTCAGCCATTTTATATACCTCCTTAATTTATTTGGATTAAATACTTCTTGACACTTCGCTCCAAATAAAATTAAAGAGGATGGTTCAGGGAAATATTTAAATCCAATTATTCTATATAAATGACCTACGCATATTCAATATATCATGGGCTTTGTCAAAAAACAAGAAGGTAAATAATAAATTTATCTGTCTGACTGAACGAGGTGGATATCAGCTCTTTTGCAGGTTTGACGGCCTGGTTGTGCCGGCTCTGTTCAGCATTTGGGAATGGCGTTAATTTGCAGACAATTGTTACCGTTGTTATAATAAAACAGGGTTAATAATGTTAGAATCAGCTGTGGAATTGAGGTGTTATGTTGCTGGATAAATGGATAAAAATTATTGAAAACTCAAAGCTTTTTTCTGATTTATCTGACGAAGAGATCAAATCAATGATAAAATGTCTTGACCCGAAGATACTAAAAATAAAAAAGGGTGATTTTGCGGGTATTTTCGGCGAAATAATGGACGGCTTGGGAATACTTCTTGAGGGA
>JAAYGP010000221.1 GCA_012727625.1 Clostridiaceae bacterium | reverse complement strand
TCTCTTCCCAGAAAACTTTGAGTTCGTGCAATACAGGAACCAATGTAACAGTCGAATTTGACGTAACGCCGCTTTACAGCAATACCTCAGGAATTATCGGCTATGCTGATTCGTCCACAACCATTAACTCATTCAGCAGTATGCCGATAATAGTAAGCATGGATGCAGACAAATACTTCTATGCAAGAAACGGCGGAAGCTATGCAAAGGATGCAAATGTATCTTTCAGCGCAAATAACACTTATCACGTTAAAATTGTAGCCAATATGCAGGCTAAAACCTACGATGTTTTCGTAACGCCCAATGGCGGCAGTACGGTTCAGATTGCAAATGATTACGCGTTCAGGACAGGGGCTCCGAAAACTGATGATATCGGGAAGGTATGCCTGAACAGCGCCACAACAAATAACAATGATTTTAAGGTAACAAACCACAAAGTGACAACCGGCGCATCAATGCCTGTAACTTTCAATCCTGTTGCCGATGCATTTGTAAGGGGTGGCTCATATGCAAACTCAAATTATGGCACCAGCACAACTTTGGAAGTTAAGGTTGATAACAACAATTCGTATGTAAGGAAAAGCTATTTGAAATTTAACTATGGCAGCATAAGCGGAAGTTCGGTGCAAAGCGCAAAACTCAGAGTTTATGTCAGTTCTTTCGAAGGAGACGCCAGCACAATTAAGCTGTATGGCAATTCCGTTGAAAACTGGTCTGAAAGCAGTATAACCTGGAACAACGCCCCGGCGGCCAGCACATATATAGAGAGTATATATGTCAGTGCTGCAGGCCAGTGGTATGAGATTGATGTTACAAACTATGTGAATAGCAATATGTCAGATAAAACAGTATCTTTTGTGCTTCTGAATGACGGGACTTATACAGCAGGAAACAGAACGTTCTTCAGTAGCAGGGAAGCTTCAGACAACAAACCCAAATTAGTTATTATTCCGTAAAATTTCCCCCGGGAAATCAAAAAGACTTCTCATGCTGTATAGCATGAGAGGTCTTTTTTTCTCCATATCTCTTTATTGTCCCGTTAATTTCCTGAATAGTATACTATAGCCTGAAAGAGCTGACCGGGACTATGGAAATAATTCAGCTGCAACTAATATACATTAATCAAAAAAGATCTGCATATATAAACAATAGGAAAACAGAGTCACGGGTAAGTTTTATGTTGGTACTGAACAAGAAAATTTTTATAAGTATTCTGGTTGTTGTGTTTGCAATATCATTGTTAATATCAATTAATGGCGATATTATTGATGTTGGCGCAAAATCAAGACTCATTCCAATATACAGTGTGGAAAATGAAGAAAACAAGGTCGCCATTACTTTTGATTGTGCATGGGGAGCCGATGACATACCCGTTATTTTAAATATTTTAAAAGAAAAAAATGTTAAAGCCACTTTCTTTCTTGTCGGTGAATGGGTCAGACGAAATCCCGAGGAAACAAGGATGATTGCTGAGCATGACCATGATGTGGCGAATCACTCTGAAAACCATTACAAAATGAGTGCTTTAAACAAAGATAAAATAATAATAGAAATAGCCGACTGTTCAAAAACTATTGAAAGTGTTACAGGAAAATCCACAGACTTGTTCCGCGCGCCTTATGGAGATTACAATAACAATGTTATATCAATTGCAAAGCTGACTGGTCATTACACAATACAATGGAGCCTTGATTCTCTTGACTGGAAGCCCGGAATTTCAAAGGAAACAATTATTGAGCGGGTTTCAGGTGTTAAAAGCGGGGATATTTTATTGTTTCATAACGATACTTCTTACACCGATAAAATTCTTGGAGAAGTGATTGACAAGATAAGAGAAAAAGGCCTTAATCCGGTGCCTGTTTCTGAACTGATAATAAGGGATAATTATGAAATTAAACACGATGGCAGACAAATTAAGAAAAAGGGCAATTGACAAACTAACATAAGAAAACTGGCTTCAGTTGGTACTTCAAAATTCATTTACTACATATATCATAGTTATTTAGCCACATTTGATGTAAATTTTTGCCTGCAACAATTACAATACAATGAATGCTCTTTTCCGCCGTTTGTTCCTGTATCATCAAAGGCCTGGAACAGTGGATATGGTCTGCAGCTTATGCTCCTTTAACTGTCCTGTCTGCTAAATACAAGTTTTAACAGTGGTTTTAAGTTTGCAGGCGTGGCATGACTAATAACTTATATTACGTATTATGTATACTAATACATAAGCATGAAGAACGCTCTATTTTTTGTGATTTTTCATATAATAAACTTTTTTAACATTATCATTCGAGGGTTTAACCGATAGCTTTATATTTGTAATTTTTTGCATAATTCAACTGCTTCTTTTTTGTTTTTTACAGTTGTTTGATAGGTTACCCCAAGTATATATTCAGATTTTGCAATATCCTGAATAATTGATTTATCCAATTCATAATTTACTATACCAAGATTTTTTTCTTTCATTTTGCCGTATATTTTATTTAAAAACTCCATGCCGAAATCCATATTTGGCGGCTGCCCAAAATTCAATGCGCGTAAATTTTCACACTCCATCATGCTGAATATCCACTGCTCAGCTTTTCCACAGTAGTGGATAGTGCCTGTTCCAAATTCCCTGAGAAGAATTTCGTCATAGGGCTTTACAAATTCCTCATACATTTCTCCGGATAAATTTACCGCAGTATCATTTCTGATAACGATGTGGCCCGGCAGCAAAATTCCCCAATGATAATGAAAGGAATCATATTCATCGTTTATGACTTTCTTAAGCTCCCTTAAAAAAACAATATAAGTCTCAGTAACAAGCTTTAACAATTCATGAACCAGTTCAGGTTCATCATAAAGAGCATAATAAACATTTGAACCCCAGATTAAATGAACAACATCAAAAGGCCCTTGAAGATCCGGCTGATATATTGGTATTAACCTGCTGCATTTCGGGAATCCGGAAAGCTGCTCCCTGTAATAGTCAATTGTATCAAAAATCAATCCTCCCATACCCGATTTAATATCCGGAACACCTTTATTTAAAATATCCTTTATTTTATCAATACTTTCTGCATGATCCACCCAGGGCAGGTTATTGCCGACGACCCTTGATTTTATTCCAAAAAGCGAAGGCAAAACCCCAACTCCGTAGTTCGGCCGTATCATGGGAATCCTGTCATCCTTTAAATCCGCCGCGTTACTATATTCTACCAGCTCAGACACCATCATTTTTTCCATGTCATTGAAAACTTCTTCATATGGGTATCCAACAAAGGTATCACACGGAAAACATATTCTTAACACAGGTTTGTCCGGATTTTGATAAGTCAAAGCCTTTTTGGATCTTTCCTTAACCTTTGCAATATGCTCTTCATCAATATGCTCTTCGAGATATGAAAGGATCTCCCCTATTCTTTTCATTTCCGATCCCCTTTCCAACCCGCATACAGTATTTATTCATAGCCATGTTCCACAGCGTTTCGGTGGATTTCTTCACGCTTTTCAAACCGCATACAGCTTTTCTTCATTCGATTATATATCACCTTATTATGCAAAATCTTTGCTTAAATATATAATTAATTTGCATATATGGGTATTCCAATTTATAATTTAAGAAAAGAAAATATATCAGGTGAATAAATGGAAAAATATAATTTATTTAAACATAGCATTCAATCAGATTTTACAGTCAGTCATAACATTGATGTTGGCTGGGTGATGGAAGATTTTCATTTCCACGATTCCTATGAAATTTATCTTTCAATGTCAGACGGGGTAATTTTCTTTATTGAAGGCAGCGTCTATCATGTAAAAAAGGGAGACCTTTTTATATTTAATAATATGGATTTGCATAAGACCGAAGTACCGCCTGATTTAAAATATGAACGGTATATAATTACCTTTATGCCCGAATTTATTGAGGTGTTGTCTTCTGATACAACCGACCTGCTGGAATGTTTCATTAACAGAAGCCAGGATTTTTCATACTGCGTACACCTGTCTGAAGAACAACTGCAGCAACTGGTGGACTTATTTGAAAAAGCAATATATTACAATCAAAATCCAGCTTTTGGTGCGGACATTCAAATCAAGATTATCCTTGCCCAAATTCTTCTGCTGGTTAACTCATTTTACCAGTCGCCCAATACAATGATTTCTGCTAAATCCAGCATAACCTACAAAAGAATAAAACCGGTAATACAGTATATATCCCAAAACCTCGATAAAACTCTTTCCCTTGACCATTTATCTGAAAAATTCTTTATAAGCAAGTACCATCTCGGTTATCTGTTTAAAAAAGCTACCGGTTTCACGGTTAATGAATACATAATAAACAGAAGAATTATTAAGGCCCGTGAGCTGTTACAAAAAGACCTTCCTGTTTCAAAGGTCGGCGATTTGGTTGGGTATTATAACGTTTCCCATTTTATAAGAACTTTTAAAAAACTAACAGGAATATCACCGAAGCAATATGCGAAAGGGGAAAGAAAAATCTGAATGTTTAACCTTATTGAACGCACTAATTCAATGCTTTTCGACCCAGCTGCTATACGGACAACTTTAACTATTCACATTTATTTTTAAACAACTTTTCATATAACGAAAACCACTCTTCAAACCACTTTGGCCATTCGGGATTATACTCACTTAGAATAACCGGGTAAATTCTTGCGCGCCGTTCTTCAGCGGTCTCCTGAAGGTTGGATTTTGAATCTGCTTTAGCGTCATAGTTCATGTTCTCTTACCATCCTCAAATATTCTCTCATTCCGTCTTCTTCTTCCTGCTTATAAGTTAAGTCAAAGTGCGTTGCTACTTTTAATGCCAGTGTATGAAACAAATTACACATGGTATCAACTGCTGCCCAAATTTCGTTGTAATTACTTCCGGAATAGGTGGCAGCATATTGTGCATATAGTTCCGGCGGCAGATTTTTTTAAAACCAAACTCGACAAGACATTTACCCATTTCAGTACCATAGCCTTGTTTCCAGTAATCTATGTGTAAAATCCAGCCAATCTCAGCTTCAGCATTTCCCGGAATAGATAAATTACATCCGCCGAAAGCTTTTTGCTGGATTTTAAAACAACAGCATAGTGATATTCTTTACAGGGGTTTCCCCTGGATTGTGCAATAGATCGCATAATAAATGCTTTGGTTTGGGATTCATCATTTGGTCCCCAGGGCATATACTGAACATTCTCAGCGACACTTGCATAAGCGTGAACTGCTTCAAAATCGGTTTCCTCAAATGGTCTTAAAATCAAACGCTCTGTTTCAAGAATTTCCATAATTTTCATCCCCATTCTTATATACTGATATGCCGCTGTGCAACATACAAACAATATACTATTTGTCGCTTAACCGCATAACGTTCTGCCTGCAGATCGCAAAACCTCACAAGCCTCAACCAAACGCTTGCTCATACTCTTTTCCGCAAGTTTCAGGTATGCTCTTGGATCATATAACCTCTTATTTCCTACTTCATTTTCTATTTTAAGCACACCATCGTAATTCTTTAGAATATGACCGGCAATCGGTCTTGTAAAAGCGTATTGAGTAAACTCCCCCTTTATGCAAATAATCATGGTTATTAAGCATTTATTAATTATACCCTATTTTGTTATATAATTGAAATGCATATATTATATAATAATATGCATAGGAGTTATACCATCAGGAATGAGCCTTTTAATCATAAAGCCACTTGTATATATGATAGGAATTCATGACTTTTGTTATATACTCCTGTGTTTCGGTAAAAGTAATCGCTGTTGGGAAATCCTCTTCCAGTGTTCCAAAGCTGCTTTCCATCCACTTTTTCACATTGCCGGCGTCACCATTGTATGCTGCCAATGCCTTATCCATGTTTTTATCAAACATATTCAGCATGGAATTTATATAGAAAGCCCCGAATTTAATATTTATTTCAGGGTTCAATAAATCTTCGTCTGTGATTGACAATCCAAGCCTTGATGCAATGTCCTTTCCTGTTGGAGGCATAATCTGCATAAGCCCGAGGGCTCCAGCCCATGAAACAGCGTCATGTTTGAAATGGCTTTCTTCCCTTATGATTGCCCAAAGCAACTCCGGCTCCAGATTGTATTTTTGTGAGGATGCAATGACAAGTTCCTCAAAGGCTTGCGGGTAAGCAAGCTCATAACCGTGCCTTGTCGGTTTGTCACTTAAGGATCGGATTCCCCATAGTATTGCGTTATAATATTCTCCCTTTTTCATGTACCAGTCTCCAAGGGCAAGTTTTTCTTCAAGATCAGTTTCTTTTGATCCAATGGCAATTTCTATCGCTGCTGCATCAACAAATCCGTCTTTTTCATACTGGGAAGCCATTTTTAAGTAATCCGGGATATCATAAACCACTTCATCAATCCCCGGCATTACAGGTTCCTTTCCAATCCTTTTCATCCATGCTGGATACAAGGAAAGAACCTCCTCAGGAACATTTGAATTGATTTTATCAATGCGCCTTGACAATATATAGGCCCTGTAAGCGGCGTCATCCTTATAGGAGCTCTCCATTTCAGCTATGCGGATGTATGCTTCAATGGCCTTTTCAGTCATTCCTGCCGTATCATAAATCCGTGCTCCCCGCCAGAGAGAAGCAGCTTCATTGCTGCTGATTAAAACTTCCGCTGCTTCCATTGCTCTGCCCCTGTTTTGAAGAATAATCCCGCGCCGGTATGCCCCCTTTTCGCCTAAGGTTAAATATATATTTTCCGCGGTTGTTGCCTGTCCTGCCGACTCAAGGCAGCGGGCATACCACCAGGAAATTCCCTGGTTATCCGGCTCCTGTTCATATAATTTCTTATAAAACGGAAGCGCGCGTTTTAACTCACTTTGCTCAGCAAGGGCCTGCGCATAATGTTTCATTAAAACAATATCAGTATTTTCGCTCGTTGCGTTTTCAACAATCGGACTTAAAAACTCTTCAGTCAGTTTCCATTCTTTTTTCATAATCAGGGCCTCACTTATCATTGCCGGCTCGGTATCAAGCTCTTCCAATGCCTGAAACGCCATTTCATCCGGCAAAAGCTTCAGATATTCAATTTTTGCTTCTTCATTTTTCCCTGATTTTAAAAGATGGGAAGCAAACCTCGAATGAACCTCCCTGTTGTAATAC
>JAAYGP010000220.1 GCA_012727625.1 Clostridiaceae bacterium | reverse complement strand
TCCCGGGATATTTATTATAACCATACAGCGGTTTGGATTTAAATTTACGGAATCACTTATACTGCCGGATAATCTTTTTTGATGTTGTTTTGTCAAACTCCTGTTCTCTTATGGTGAAGTCCCGGATATATTTGTACAAAACAAGCATTTTGTTTACTTTATGCACCTCTCCGCTTATAAACTCCCGAATTTGCTCCGGAGTCGGATTTTCTGTCCCGAGAGCTTCCGCGACTTTTTCCATATCGGGATAAATTTCAGCCGCGACTTCAATTTCACCTGTACCCTCCCCTGTTTTTCCATATATAAGACATTCCTGGACATACGGGCTCCTGTTCAACAAGGTTTCAATTTCCTCCGGATATATGTTTTTACCGTTTTTGGTCACAATAACATTCTTTTTGCGGCCTGTGATATAAACAAAATTGTCCGGATCCATATACCCCAGATCCCCGGTATGGAACCAGCCGTCAACTATTGCTTCCTTTGTGGCTTCTTCGTTTTCATAATATCCAATCATTATATTGGGACCTTTTGCGATAATTTCACCTATCCCCTCTTCATTGGGATTTTTAATCTTAATTTCCGTGTGAGGAACAGGCAGCCCAGCGGAAGCGTTTTTATAATAGCAATCACGATTAAGAGCAATGATTGGAGAACATTCAGTTAAACCATAACCTTGCACACAATGTATTCCGAAATCCTGAAAACCTTGTATTACCTGGGGATCTATCGCTGCCCCTCCGCTTATAAACAAACGGATGGTACCACCGAAATTGTCTGTAATCTGTTTAAACAGTTTTCTTCTAATGTCAATACCTGCGGCTTTCAGTATTTTGCTTATTTTTAGCCCCATTTTCAATTTCTTCAACGTTTTCGGATCCTTTGAAGCCTGATCCCAGATTCGTCTGTACATGGCTTCAAGTATAAGAGGTACTGACAGCAATACAGTTGTTTTTGATTCATTCAGATTTTTTACTATGTGTCTTAAGCCTTCACAAAACGCTATGGTGCAACCTCTATATATCTGGCATAAGAAACCGCAGGTGCAGGCATATGTATGATGAAGAGGCAGCAGCAGGAGGAAAACATCGCTTTTATCGATATATACCATGGAACACATATCCATAAGATTCGAACATATGTTTGCATGGGACAACATTACCGCCTTTGATTTATCAGTAGTCCCCGAAGTAAACAGAAGTATGCTCATACCGTCTTTGTCAACTTCGGCATCGGTAAAATCTCTGTTTCCCATACTGACAAGCTCATATCCGCTTTTTATAAGCTGTTTGTATGAATATACGGAATCTGTTGTTTCTTCGGCATCCATTGAAATAAGGTATTTAAGATTTGGTATTTCCCCGGAAATTGATTCAACATCGGCGCTTTTTGCCCTGGAATATACAACAGCATCCGCCTTTGAGCGGATTAAAAGACTTTTAAGCTCTGATAAAGGCAGTTCCTTGTCTAACGGAACAACTATTCCCGTGCCGTTTACCGCAGCCAGATATGTAACAGTCCACTCATACCGGTTCTCACTTATTATAGCTATTCTGCTGTTTGCAAGACCAATATCCATGAATGCTGTGCCTAATGCATTAACATCATCCCTGAAATTCGAATAGGTAATTGGTTTATATGGTCCACCCTCCTCTGTTTTCACCAGAAATGCCGTATTGCAGCTGAAAATACTGGCACTGCTTTCAAGCATGTCTTTAAGTGAGCTTATATGACGAACCTCATACATAGGAATATTTTTCATATGCCTGCACCTCTCTGTTATTTTAATGAAGAAACTTTCTTTTAATAAGCCCATTATATCAGTAACAAATTGATTTTTCCATAGCAAAAGGGCTTTTCACTGAACATACATGGCTAATTTCTCAGGATTAAGTATTTTTATTGTTGACAAATGAAAATCAATCAAGCTTTCATCTCTCATACGACACATTTCTCTTGACATGGAAGGCCTGGATACATTTAAGAAATCTGCAAGTTCCCCTCTTTTCATGGGTAATGAAAACATTAATTTCCCGTTCTTTTTGTATTGCTCCCAGATATATGTGCAAAGTTTTTCCCTCATCCCCTTAATTGATAAGTATTCCACCTTCCTGTTCAGCCCCAGGGCTTTTTCAGAAATAATCCTCAGCATGTTTAATATGAGCTGCCTGTGAAAAACACATGCATTTGAACAGACCCCCGTGAATTTCTCAGGTGATATAATCAGTATAATTGAGTCTTCATTAGCTGAAACAGTTGCAGGCCAGAGCCTTTTGTCAGTAAAAACCGCTATTTCCCCAAACAACTCTCCCGGCTTTATTATATCAATTATTATGCGTCCCCCATCAAGGTTCTCTTTCAAAATTGAAAGGCTTCCCTC
>JAAYGP010000219.1 GCA_012727625.1 Clostridiaceae bacterium | reverse complement strand
TGCCGGAACTGGCCCATATCATGTCATCAGAAAGCATATCTACAGTTTTTAACATCTCAAATGCAACACCGGAGATGGTTGTATCCCGTATTGCCCTGCCCAGCTTACCGTTTTTAATTTCGTATCCCATGCATATTCCAAACATGAATTCGCCTGTGGTGTCAGCCTGGCCGTTATTTGTAGAGGTTAAATAATAGCCTTCGTCTATTGAGGCAATCATGTCATCAAGCTTGTTTTTTCCAGGTAAAATTGCAGTGTTTCTCATCCGAATCAATGGCTCATCGGAAAATTTATATGCCCTGGCATTTCCCTTGGGCTTCATATCAAACATCCGGGCAGTTTCGCGATTATTCATGTAACCAACCAGAATGCCGTCTTTAATGAGAACTTCATCCTCCGCCAATGTTCCCTCGTCGTCAACATAAATAGGCAGCGGAACAGGTTTTCCAAGAGCCGTATGGGCAAAATCCACCATTGTGACAATTTCACTGGCAACGGGTTTTCCAAGATTATGAGCAGCAACGGAACCGCCTAATACCAAATCCGCTTCAACAGTGTGCCCGACAGCTTCATGGGCAAGAATTCCCGCAAGATCCGGATGCATCACAACATCCTTATAACCTGCATCGCAGTATATACCCTCGGCTTTCTCCATCAATTCCTTGTAAAGGATATCTATATCACCATATAGGAGATCAGGAGTTGAAAACACTTCATCGAAATATCCGTAGCCGCCGAATACTTTGTATCGTTCTACAGGGCTGCCGTCTTTTGAGATTGCGGTCAAAAATACATAAATATAACTGCGAGGCATCAGGTAGTGAGAATCATAGCCGTTGCTTACTGTTAAAAGTTTCTCATAACTGTCCGCTGATACAGCTACAGTTCTGCTTGCCAGATTCGGGTATTTTGATGAGATGTATGAGTCCACCTCTTTTGCAAAATTAATGTAGGTTTTTTGCTCTATATCCCTGACATCACGCGATAGAGTTATTTTGCCTGAACTTATAACCGGAAACGGCGGTTTGTTTTTATTAATCCGGGAATCCATAAAAAGAGCGTTTTGTTCTGCAGCTTCAATCACAGCCTTAATGTTATCGTCGGTATATTCCGCGCCTGCCGCAAAGCCATACACGCCATTTTTATACACCCTTGCCGAGACTCCGCTTTCTTCCGAGCGCATATTGGTAACAAGATTGCCGCCAAGTATGGTAACAGCCCTTCTTTTATTAACCTGCGCCCTGAGCTCCGTATGGTTCTTAAATAAACTTTTGTACCGTGAAATACGATCCTGAAGCAATTTTAACCCTCCTTCCAGGTAAAGGGGTAATTAAATGCTGTGATAAGCCTTTATAACCGGGTCCTGATATTTTAAATTCCCGCGGGGGAAAAGGCAAAGACATAATTACCCAACATATAATATTCTATACCATGCGACAAAAATATGCAAAGCAAAATACTAATCAGGATACAAATTCGTTACAATATCTTCCATGTATGGTCTTGTTGGGAAT
>JAAYGP010000218.1 GCA_012727625.1 Clostridiaceae bacterium | reverse complement strand
GGGCCGATGAAGAGTCACAAAATGACGATCGCAATGAAGCCTGTGAAAAGGATGGAAAAAGTAACGCCGGGGATAAAGGTAATACAGGCAAAGAAAAGGAGCAGAACAGGAAAAGAGGGACTAAGAAACCGATTGATATAAGCAGAAATGATTACAACGAAAAGAAGCAAAAAAAACCTGATGAAAACGGTGAAATAAGTTCATCGGTTAAAGTAAGCCTGGAAATTATTAAAAAGAGGTACAGCGCGGTTATAAACGGTGATTTTAAGATCCGTGAGTTTAAAATACGTGTACGGGAAGAGCTGTATCAGGCTTTTGTTTGTTTTTTCGACGGAATGATTGACAGACTTCTGGTGAATTCAACCATAATGCAGCCGCTTATGACCTTGTCTGCTTTGCCAATGGATTCAAGTGAACAGTCTGTAAAAGATGTTGTGTATAACAATCTGATTCCTCACAATCAGATAAAAATATGCAAAACATATCAGGAGGTGGTTGATGAGGTAAACTTTGGCGGTATAGCAATATTTATTGACAGGATAGATGTTGCCTTTGCAGGCGATGTAAAAGGCTGGGAGCATCGTAATGTGGAAAAACCCACATCAGAATTGAACATTCGGGGACCTAAAGAATCCTTCAACGAAATTAACAGGGTGAACACTGCATTGATAAGAAAAGCAATTAAAGATGAAAACCTTATTGTTGAAGACATCCTGGTGGGTACCCGAAGCAAAACGCCATGCAGCATTCTGTATATAAAAAACATTGCAAGTGATGCCCTGGTTGATGAAGTGAGAAAACGTTTAAAAAGCATAAAAATAGCATATCTCAGGGATGCGGGAGAACTTGAGCAGCTTCTGGAAGACAGCACATTTCTTCCGACTCCGCAAATGCTTCTTACAGAGCGGCCCGACAGGGTGTCGGCCTATCTTGGGGAAGGGCGTGTGGCTATTATAGTTCATGGAAGCCCATTTGTCATTGTTGCGCCAATAACAATTTTTAACCTGATTCATTCAACTGAAGATTATTATATACGCTACCCTTACGCGACATTTCTTCGGTTTATACGAATCATGGGCATTTTGTTTACTTTGTTTTTGCCCTCCTTATATCTTGCGATAACAAACTACCATCAGGAAATGCTGCCCACCGATTTACTGCTGGCTATTGCGTCGTCCCGGGAAAAAGTACCTTTCCCGACAGTGGTAAGTATTTTAATAATGGAAATTGCTTTCGAGCTTATCAGGGAAGCAGGCATAAGAATTCCGGGTCCAATAGGGCCTACTCTCGGAATTGTGGGAGCACTCATACTGGGGCAGGCTGCTGTTGCGGCAAACCTGGTCAGCCCGATTCTTATAATAATTGTTGCGGTTACAGGAATTGGTTCTTTCGCAATACCGGACTTTTCACTTGGTTACTCTTTCAGGGCCCTCAGGTTTATTTATTTGATAATAGCGAGTGCTACCGGGCTGCTGGGTATATCCCTGTGTGTTTTTATCAATCTGCTTCTGCTGGTTGACGCAAAATCTTTCGGAGTGCCTTTCATGGCGCCTTTTGCTCCAAAAACATCGGGGAAACGAACAAATACGATTTTCAAGTCACCTTTCTGGAAAGAAGAGGACAGACCAGACTTTGTTAATCCAAAGGACGTAAAACAGCAGCCCTTTATAAGCAGAGGGTGGGTTAAGCAGGAGAAAGGAGTGAGAGATAATGAGGGAGAAAGTTAAAATAGGCAGTTACAAAACGACGTGCTTACTAATGAATATGATTTTGTATAAAATGATACTTTTATACCCGAGAAACGCTGCCGAAGAAGCAGGTAACGCTGGCTGGATTATGACAATTGTGACATCTGTCTATGTTTTTATATTATTTTTAATACAAAAAAAACTATATGATAAATTTTCAGGGCAGGATATTCTTGATATTGGAGAGCATGCATTCGGTAAGACAGGCAAAATTTTAACAGGATTATTATTCATCGCGAATTTTTTAATTCTTGTCCCCATCATTCTGAGAGAATTCTCAGAAGACATTAAAGTTATCAGTCTTACAACAACTCCGGTAAGTGTTATTATTTTTATGTTCTGCATTGGCATGGTTATAGGAGCGTACATTGGCATAGAAGCCATAGCAAGAATTCATGCCCTGGCTGTTCCTTTTCTTGCCATAACTTTTATTCTTATTCTTTTGTTATGCGTACCAAAATTTGACATCAATAACCTCTCACCATGGCTTGGTCTTGGACCTCTTGAAATATTAAAATCAAGTGTTTTCAATTTATCAAATTTTTCTGAATTTATTGTTTTATACTTAATCACGCCATTTCTGAAAAAGAAAAAGGAGTTCAATGCTATTGGACGATACAGCATTATAGTTTGTGCATTTTTTATGGTTATCGGCACTATAAGCTATATGCTCGTTTTTCAGTATCCTATTTCAATTGAATTTTTTCTGCCCATATATCAGTTAGCCCGCTCGATCAGATTCGGCAGGTTTTTTACAAGAATAGAACCGGCATTTATTCTGATATGGGCATCGAGTGCGTTTTTATTTTTAAGCTCGGGTTTATATTTTATAGTTTATCTTTTTCAGAGATCTTTCGGATTGAAGTATTATAAGCCGCTGATACTGCCGTTTACCGTTAATATTTTTGCCCTCAGCATGATCCCGGAAAACTTATATTCAACCCTGCAGCTTCAGATGATTACTTATCGTAATTTCGGATGGATCCTTACATTTCTGCTTCCCATACTGCTGTTTGGCATTGCTTCAATACGAAATAAAAGCATAAAAAACAAGGAGACAATAAGGCAATGAAGGAATTGAGACTTATAAACCCCAATTTTAAATCATATTCAAATGCAAAAGAAAACAAGACATCAAAAAAAATCAAACCAGCCGGTATTAAACTGAAATTTGTAGTTATTATAGCAATGCTCCTTTTAACAACCGGTTGTTTTGACCGTATTGAAGTTGATGAACTGGTTTATGTGGTTTCGATGGGTATAGACAGCGGAACCAGTGCCAACTTATGGATTACATTTTTTTTT
>JAAYGP010000217.1 GCA_012727625.1 Clostridiaceae bacterium | reverse complement strand
GGTTTCATATTGCTTAATAAATTCTATTACCTGGGTATATTCATTGGCACCTATCTTGCTGTCATCAAACAAACCGATAATTTGCACCTTTTCATCCAGTTCTTCAAGAACTTTTTCTGTTTTTTCACCAATGCTGTACAGCCTGTTGCTGGTTAAATCTATTTTAAGCCTGTCTCTGAGCTTTGTTCCGCCCACAATAACGTTCAGTATTATTGCGGACGCAATGACAAGGACAGTTAACACAAAGGAATATGAACCAAAACGTAAGTTTCTTTTATTGAAAATTTCTTTTTTCATGCCTATCACCCCTGACTCCAACGTCTTTTATCGATTACTCTAGTTGTTAGGAAAATAAAAACAGCAGTAAAGCTTAAATAATAAATAATTGAAGTTATATCAAATATTCCCGAGTTCAAGTCATTATACCTGGAAAGCAGCGAGAACATATCCAGTACTTTCGCAAAAAAACCACCCAGAAATGAAGCGATTGCGTCAATTAAATTAACAATCAAAAGAAATACAAAACTTATTATCGCAGACACAATCTGGCTTTCAGTCAAGGATGAAGCAAACACACCAATTGCCGTAAAGCAGGCGCCAAGGAGCAGAAATCCGGTATATCCGCCTATAAGCATCGGAACCTCGGGCTTTCCTCCCAAAATGTATAGTATGGCAGTATATATCAGAGTTGATGCGAACATTACCAAAAATACGGTAAAGGATGCAAGGTATTTGCCAAGAACTATCTGTGTAACGCTTGCAGGAGACGTTACCAGTAAGACTTCAGTTCCGTTCTTCCTGTCTTCGGTAAGAATTCTCATGGTTAAAATTGGTATTACAAATATCAGTATAAATGTTACATTTGAAAGCAGATAATTCATTTCCGCGTAACCGCCAGCAACGGTTCCAAGTGTAAAGAATATTGATGAAACAAGAAAAAATAACCCGATTAAAACATATGCAATGGGTTGATAGAAATAAGCCTGTACTTCACGTTTCCATATAGCCAACATGTCAGTTAACCTCCTTTTCTTCAGTTGTCAATTGCAGGAATACATCCTCAAGAGATAAACTCAATGATTTCAGCTCGAGGATCGGATATCCGACTTCAGCCAACTTATGAAAAACAGGCCTCCTGATATCCAGATCCTTGTCCGCTTCAATGATATAGCTGTACTCATCATCCTTAATGTTGCTCTGTACCTCAATATATTTAACCCCATAAATCTGCTGCAAAAGTTCCTTTACTTTCTTTTCCGGTCCTGCGATGGTCATTGTGAACCTGGAGTAATCACCAAGATTCTTTGACAATTCGGACGGTTTATCGATCGCAACTATTTTTCCCTCATTAATTATAACTACCCTTTCGCATACCGCACTGACTTCAGGGAGAATATGAGAGCTGAGTATAATTGTATGATTTTTCCCGAGAGCTTTAATGAGCTTACGGATTTCAATGATCTGTTTAGGATCAAGCCCAACGGTGGGCTCATCAAGCACAAGTACATCCGGAGCACCTACAAGGGCCTGAGCCAGACCCACCCTTTGTCTGTATCCTTTTGACAGATTGCGTATTAAGCGATGTCTGACATGGGTTATCTTAACCAGCTCCATAATGTCATCTTTCTGACTTTTCCATTCCTTTTTATCAACTTCCTTTAAAGCAGAACAAAAATCAAGAAAATCCGTTACTGTCATATCCATGTATAATGGCGGCAGTTCAGGCATATAGCCTATTCTTTTTTTTACTTCCCTGGGTTCTTCCATGATTTCATATCCGTCAACCCTGACAGTTCCGGATGTGGATGGTATATACCCGGTTAAAATGTTCATTGTGGTTGTTTTCCCTGCCCCGTTGGGACCAAGAAATCCGAGGATCTCCCCCTTGCTCACATTAAAGCTCACATCCTCTATGGCTTTTATCTCCCCATAGTATTTTGTGAGATTTTGTATTTTTACCATAGTGTTCCTCCATTCTACCACAAACATCCCTGTGGTTTATATGTTCTGAATTTTACATAATGATACTATGATTTATTTCATTATGCAGTATTCTTTTGAACTAAATGTGAACAAATTGTAAAAATCGTAATTGTAACGCAGCACCCCGGCCAAAACGAAGCACTGTTCAGGCTATAACCGTGAGATTAATTGCCATACGGGATTTTTTATCATTGACAGTACAAAGCATTTATTTTAGAATTTAATAAAAATAAAATACAAATTTCCAGAATATTCTGCAATATTTTACGTTTAGCATGGGGGAACCAAAGATGAAGGAAATTAACAAAGCACGGAGGAATCTATACCGTGTATTGGAAAGCGGAAAGTATGAGGAGATAATTAAAGCCAGCAGAAAACTGGACAAGCTTATCCTCGTTAAAATGAAACAACTGAAAAACAAAAAACAGTGTCTTAATATATAATCTGTTTTTGCAAGCTGAAAGACAAAAAATGCGGAATAATGCAAAGGTATGTTTTGTTCCGCATTTTTTGTCATGTTAATTAACATAAAAGTATTATAATTTATTTACAAACCGTTCATTTCTTCTGATCGCCTCAATAAGGTTATCCATTGATGTCGCATATGTGGCCCTTATAAAACCTTCCCCGCAATCCCCGAATGCTGAGCCGGGAACCGCAAGAACCCTTTCCTCCAGTAATAATCGTTCGCAAAACTCATCGGAAGAAAGACCTGTTTTCCGTATGTCCGGAAAAACATAAAAGGCACCTAAAGGCTCAAAACAGTCCAGACCTGCTTTACGAAAACCATCCAGAACAACCCTTCTCCTGTGGTTATACTCCGCAACCATCTCCGCGACATCATCATCGCAGTTCCTTAAGGCTTCCATTGCCGCATATTGGGCAGTTGTAGGGGCACACATTATGGCATACTGATGGATTTTTTTCATTTGTCCAATAATCTCCTTGTTGCCACATGCATAGCCGATTCTCCAGCCTGTCATGGCAAATGCCTTTGAAAAACCGTTTACAACAATGGTTCTGTCCTTCATTTCTTCAAAATTGGCAATGGAAACGTGCTTGCCGGTATATGTCAATTCTGCGTAAAGTTCGTCGGAAATAATAATTATATCTTTATCTTTCAGAAAATCAACGATCTCAAGATAATCCTCATAATTCATAATTGCGCCTGTAGGATTGTTCGGATAGGCTATAATTACTATTTTAGTCTTATCGGTCACTGCCTTTTCAAGATCTTTACGCCTTAAACGGAATTGATCCCCCGCTTTTAATTCTATGGGGACCGGAACAGCTCCCGCAAAAAGAGTGCAACCCTTGTATGCCACAAAGGATGGTTCAGGTATGACTACCTCATCTCCCCTCGTCACTATGGTTCTTATGGCAAGGTCAATAGCCTCGCTTCCCCCCACCGTTACAATGACTTCACTTTCCGCATTGTATTCCAGGTTGCACCTGCGTTTCATATAATTGCAAATTTCCCGCCGTAGTTCAATATATCCGGCATTGGAAGAATAATGGGTATACCCCTTTTCCAGTGAATATATACCCTCTTCCCGGATCCTCCAGGGAGTAACAAAGTCGGGCTCACCAATCCCCAGGGATATGGCATCTTTCATTTCATTGATAAGATCAAAATATTTACGTATTCCTGACGGAGCGACATTCCTGATGTGAGGGGCTATCATTTTGCCGACATTCATAAGACCACAGCCTCTCTGTTATCAGATTGTTTGTGCTCAAAAGACACACCATTCTCCTTGTATTTTTTTAATACAAAATGAGTTGACGTGCTTACAACTGATTCAATTGTCGCAAGCTTTTCCGCAACAAACAACGCAACTTCTTTCATCGTTTTCCCCTCAACGGCGACAAATAAATCATAACTTCCCGACATAAGGTTACAGGATTTAACCTGGGGATACTGATAAATCCTTTCGGCCACTTTATCAAATCCCCTGTCCCTCTGGGGCGTCACCCTTACCTCAATGAAAGCCATAATAACTTCTTTATCGGTTTTCTCCCAATTGATCGTTGCGGGATAGCCCAGAATTATATTTTGCTCCTCCATTTCAGAAATTGCCTGTTTAACTTCTTCTTCCGTCCTGCCAAGCATTATTGCTATCTGTTCATTACTTATACGGCTGTTTTTGGAAAGAATGTCCATTATTTCATTTTTCATATTAAACCTCCCGGAAAAAAATCCTATCAGGATTCTCCATGTTTATATTATCCATATTATCCGTATTTATGGATTCAGGAGCATATTCTTACTCATACTCCTCAATATTTGAGACAACATCGTCAATTTCTGATTCATATTTTGCCAATATATTGCTGATATGATTCCTAAGGCTTTTCAAATCCCTTTTTATATCAACAATTTTCTCTCTTTCGGTCTCAAGTGTCTGATCCAGCCTGACTTTTTCCTTCATAGCTTTTTCCTGTGCCTCTATCATCATGGCTTCCGCCTTTTCCTGAGCCTGCAGCAGAACCCCGGCTATTTTTTCCTTTTCTTTAATCAAATACTCCGCGTTTTTGGACAGCTGATCATATTTTTCCTGCAACTCATTTAAGCGGGCCTTTAAATTTGCATTTTCTTCATCCTTGTCTCTCAGCCTTTGATCAAACTCACGTATAACTCTCTCAAGATATGCATTAACATCGGAG
>JAAYGP010000216.1 GCA_012727625.1 Clostridiaceae bacterium | reverse complement strand
TACTGCTGCTTGTTTGTTGTGCAAGCAGCAGACTGTTCTTTAATGTCTCCTCCATCTTTTCAAAATGGGAAAGCCTGTCTTTCAATTCCATTACCTGCTCTTTGGCTTTCATGGTTTCATGAATATAATCGGAATAGTCTTCAATAACCTTTTGTATTACTTCATAAACCTGGTCTTCATTAAGTCCGCCCATAATGGATTTTCGAAAAACAATATTTGATAAATCATTAGGAGAAAAATTCATACCCTCACCTCAAATCAAAACATCTTAAAATCGGGCTATAATTAAAATGATGATTCTCTCCGCAAAACCAAGTAACAGGTATGCCAAAACAGGAGAAAAGTCAAACATCATGTTTCTCCCGAAAGAAGAACGGGCAATAAGATTTCTGATGGGGGCAAGAATTGGTTCGGTCACCGAATAAAGAAATTGAAATAAAGCATTATCCTTGCTGATGGGCAGCCATGAAAGGATAATGCGTAAAAATATCAGTATTTCGATAACGCGAAAAAAAATCACTACCGCTGTTCTGAGTTTTTCTGTCATTCATATCCTCCGCTATTTAACCCAGGGAAAAACACCCTTGCTATGTAAATCCTCCTTTATATCTCCAAGGATATCAACACTGCTTGGTGTTGCCAGAAAAATTCCGGACGAAACTTTCTGAATATTGCCGTCAAGGGAATAAACCGCACCGCTCAAAAAATCAACAATCCGCTGCGCGATTTGTATTTCAATATCTTCAACATTCATAACGATGGAACGGTTGGAACGTAAATGATCGCAAATCTCCTTTGCGTCATTGATGTTATGAGGTGATAAAACAACTACCTGCGTTCCCGAATGGTTATTCAGATTAAGGACCTTGCCGTTTCCCTTTCTGGCAAAGGAGGTACGTCTTTCGCTTTTTTCCTGCTCTTCAAAATCATCATCTTCATAAATATCTTCGTCTATTACTTCCTGTGCTTCCCATCCAACAAAATCAAGCATTTTGTTTAAAATGTTTGCCATTTGTATTTTCCTCCTACTCATCTTACGTAAAATTTCAAGGCAGAATACAAAAACCTTGTCACCTAAACCAGTGATGGTGTTTACGGGTATTCGATGCCTTGGCTGAACTAATAAAGTGATTTAATTATACAGGATTTCCTGTACCTGGGCAACTATAAAAAACCGGTGAATGTGGCTTTCAGAATTTTTTTTACAAATAATCCCTTTTCCCAAAAATATCGCTGCCTATCCGTACAATATCAGACCCCTCCTCTATTGCCACTTCAAAGTCCTGGCTCATGCCCATTGACAAGTATCGCATACTGATATTATCGATATTTTCCCGGCTCATGTCAACAGAAATATTCTTAAGCTCCCTGAAAATCCAGCGTACACTTTCCGGGTTCTCCGTATAGGGAGCCATTGTCATAAGCCCCATGACTCTAAGATTTGGATATAGCGAGACTTTTTTCAGAAAAGGAAGCAGCTCCGCAGGCTTTATCCCCGTTTTTGTGCTTTCTCCGGAAATATTCACCTGAACAAGACAGTTCATTATCCTGTTGCGGTTTTTAGCCCTTTTTTGAATTTCATCCGCTAACTCCGAACGATCCAGGGAGTGGATCATGGCAACTTTGTCAATGATGTATTTTACCTTGTTGGTTTGAAGTCTTCCAATGAAATGCCATACGCATCTCTCTTTTAATATATCGTATTTTTCCAGCAGTTTCTGAACCCTATTTTCACCGAAAATCATGTCTTTTTTTTCAGTAATTGCATACAATTTTTCTGCTGAAACTGTCTTGGAAACCGCAACCAGCATAATATCCTCTGCTTTTCTGCCGCTTTTTTCAGCCGCTACTCTTATCCGGTTTTTTACGTTTTCAAGATTTTTTTGAATTGCTTCTGCATAATCGAAATCCGGCATCACTCTATCACCTGTCCCTCATGTATATTTTGCGGATTTACAACAAATATATCAAAAATCCTCACCGGATCTGTTTCCTTTGTATCGGGCAATGGGCTTATTATTGCGATCCCGTCCTGCTGGGCAATAATCTTAACTCTCTTTATGACAGCACGGTTAAGTCGTACAAGAATAATGTCGGCAGTATTGTCGTTTGTATTAATATTAGTAAGGCTCCTTACCGGTACTTTCAATCCCTTTATGCTGTTAATAATCAAATCGGCTTTTATATTTCTTATATGTATTGTATCTTCAACCATCTGCTTTATGACAAAAACAACCCTGGTTTTATCCCCCGCAGGCTCAATCGACTCAACTGTGCATGGGAAACGCTTGTCCATGTCGCCAAACTTTAGACAGAGAGTATCATACTGCTTAATTCTTTGGGCAGTCTTTGAATCCAGCATACATACAAACCATGTCTTTTCGTTATTTACAAGCCTTGCTATCGTCTGATTTTCTTCAGCCGTAAAATATTCATCAGCGCTTATAAACTGAGCTTCTTCTTTATTCTTTTTGTTGTAACTTAAATCATCCGGTGTCAATTGATCCATATTTTCGGGCGTGAACTTCTCATCAGATTTATCATCCCACATTACCAAACCTGAAAATTCGGCTTTTATTTCCACCGCATTATCATTAAGCAGATTCTTAAGCTGATTCAGCTCGTCTTTTTCGTTTTGAAGATAAAGTTTATCTCCTTTTGCAAGGAATATTTCCTTGTTACGCTGATTCAAAAGCTGTTCCAACGCTGATTTAATCTCGGAAACGGATTCCATTGTTTTGTTTATTGCAGGTCTGGTCAATTTGTTAATTTCACTCTGAATTTTGCTGCGAAATTCAGCGTTACCGTCAACACTGCCCGGGTATTCCTCAATGGCATGTCTTATTATCTCCCTTTCCATTTTTTCAATGCGCTCAAGTATCTGTCTGCCGTTTTTATCAACCATATGAGCTATTGTGAATTTATTCGGTACGCGTTCGCGCGGATTCACTTTCGGTATTACAATCCCGTCCTTTGGTGCCTTGATTGCAATCTCTTCCCGCACAAAAGCCCCCTCCAGGGAAATTCTCATTTCCAGCAGCCCCGTATTCAGCACTTCCGTATCAATATTGCCGTGAAATATCCAGTTCCACAGTGCGGGCATATACAGAAAAGCAAAAAGAAGCAGCAGAATAAAACCAACCCTGTTTTTCTTTTTGCTTTTATTCCCTTTTCTTTGAACCTGAGCTTTTCTTTGTTTCATATCAAGGCTTTTTTCTTTTGTATCGTACATTTTTCCTCCAAAACGGAACAATCCGCCAACAATTTAATTTAAATTGTATTTTGAAGACTTTCGCATGTTTCCATATTTCAATTCAACTTTAAAAAACCCATGTTCAGTAATTCCTGAGCAGCGCACAATACTCCAAGCTTAACATGCTCGTATACAAGCCCTCCCTGAAGATATGCCGTATATGGTGGTTTTATCGGCCCGTCAGCCGAAAGTTCTATTGAGGAACCCTGGACAAAAGCACCGCATGCCATAATAACAGGACAATCATATCCCGGCATTTCACCAGGTTCCGGTGTAACAAATGCATCAACCGGCGAACCCTTTTGAATACCCCTGCAGAATGCTATTACTTCCTTCGGTTTGCCGAATCTTATCGCCTGGATTATATCGCTGCGCTTTTCATCGTAGGCGGGACATGTCTCAAATCCGAGCTTATTCATTAACGCGGAGGCAAACACCGCACCTTTAAGGCTTTCACCCACAATATGGGGCGCCATGAAAAAACCCTGAAACAGTGACCTGTTCTGACCCAGCGTCGCTCCCACTTCTCTCCCGAGCCCGGGAACGGTCATCCTGTGTGAAGCCAGGCGAACCAAATCCCTGCGCCCCGCAACATAACCTCCGGAAAGAGCAAGCCCTCCCCCCGGGTTTTTAATCAATGAGCCTGCCATAAGGTCAGCCCCTGCTTCCGTCGGTTCTCTGTCCTCAACAAATTCGCCGTAGCAATTATCCACCATAACAATAATATCGGCTTTTTTTTGCCTTACAAAAACAGAAGCTTCTTCAATATCTTTAACAGCAACCGGCTCCCTCCAGCCATATCCCCTTGAGCGCTGAATGAAAACCATTTTAGTGTTTGGCTTTATGGCCTGTTCAACTTTTTCAAAATCAATTTTTCCGTTCTCCAGTAATTCAACCTGCCTGTATGTTATTCCATAATCTTTAAGACTGCCGTTTCCACACTCGCCCCGGATACCGATTATCTCTTCAATGGTATCATAGGGCTTGCCTGTTATGGATAAAAGCTCATCTCCCGGCCGTAAAACCCCATACAGGCACAGGGCTATCGCATGGGTTCCGCAGGTTATCTGATGCCTTACAAGGGCGTCTTCCGCGCCAAATGCTTCCGCATATACCTTTTCCAGAGCTTCTCTCCCGCTGTCATTGTAACCATATCCTGTTGAACCGGCAAAATGTGAATCACTTAACCTGTATTTCTGCATTGCATGAATTACCTTGCTTTGGTTGTATGCTGCCGTTTGCTTTATTGATTCAAAAACATCCATGCAGTATTTTTCAATGTTTAAGGATAACTCCGCAAGATGAGGATCAACACCAAAAGCTTCATGATATAAACAGTTTTTTTTCATAAGCTGTCATCCTCTGCTATTTAAAAATTGTTTTCTTATTATATATCAGTATTTTTTTCAGGCTTATCGGCTATTCTTTCATAGCATTCCAAAACGCGTTCCCTTGAAACCGTGCTGTTATAGTTGAACTGGCAGGACAGGGCTTTTT
>JAAYGP010000215.1 GCA_012727625.1 Clostridiaceae bacterium | reverse complement strand
CTGTTGTCATAAGGAAGGACGGAGTGACTGAACAGATTAAGATAGGATCCATATACATTTTTGACAGACTCAAACGCAGGGAGACTGAAAGCGCGTTGGCCGGTGAGATCGTTTGTATAACCGGTTCACATGGTATTAATATTGGCGAAACCATTTGTGATGCCAGCTATCCTGAACCGCTGCCCTTTGTTGATTTGGATGAGCCTACTATTTCCATGTATTTTGCTGTTAATAGCAGCCCCTTTGCCGGAAAAGAAGGGGTTTATGTTACGTCAAGGCATCTTGGAAACAGGCTTTTTAAAGAGATGGAAACGAACTTAGGCCTGAAAGTCGAAGAAACGGATTCTCCTGATAGTTTCAAGGTTTCGGGACGGGGTGAGTTGCATCTTGCCATCCTGATTGAAACGATGCGGAGGGAAGGATACGAGTTTCAGGTATCAAAACCCCAGGTAATTACTAAAATAATAGATGGGAAGTTGTGTGAGCCAATAGAGTTTTTAACCGTGGATGTGCCGGAAGAATACATGGGAAACGTTATGGAAAAGCTGGGGGCCAGAAAAGGTGAGCTGGTTTATATGCATACTCCGGATCAGGGCATGGTAAGATTGGAATACAGAATCCCTGACAGAGGGCTTATTAGGTTCAGATCCGAGTTTTTGACTGATACAAGAGGAAATGGTATAATGAATCATGTTTTTGATGGTTATGAACCTTTTAAGGGAGAGGTCAAAGGCAGAAGCCGGGGTTCACTTGTAGCGTGGGAAACGGGGGAAGCCGTAACTTATGGCCTTTATTATGCCCGGGAGAGGGGAAGCTTGTTTATAGGTCCTGGTCAGCAGGTTTATGAAGGAATGATAGTGGGTGAAAGCTCAAGGGTTGATGACGTTGTTATTAATGTATGCAAGAAAAAACATGTTACCAACATTCGGGCAGCAGGTTCTGATGAGGCCTTAAGACTTGTGCCCCCTAAGATTATGAGTCTGGAGGCGTGCCTTGAGTTTATTGCTGAGGATGAGCTTGTTGAGGTTACACCCAAAAGCATAAGATTAAGAAAGAAAATTCTCGATAATAATCTCAGAGCAAAGAGTAAAGCAGTAAAGTATAAGTAAAAAGCCCAGGATTCTTTTGATTTTTAAATGTTTTATCAAAAATAGCCAAAGGAAATATTGAAGTATAACCTCATCGCGTAAATATAGCGGTAAGCTATTGGTTGTCAAGGGAAGGTGAGTTTATGGCAAAACCGGGAAAAAAAAAGAAGAGATGGTTTCTAAGGTTTTTAATATTTGTGGTAATATGCATGGCTTTGTTTTTTTCAGCCGCATATGTGTCATATGATTATTTAACAAAATATGGCATTGATTACGCCGCCACAGGAAAACTTGAAATTCCCAAGGAACAGCAGATAGAAATCGAAATACCGCAAGGTTACACCACAACCGATATTGTAAATCTTTTACACAGGGAAGGCTTTGTTGAATATCCGTGGTTGTTTAAATTTCTTTCAAAACTGAACGGATATGACGGAAAATACAAGGCGGGAAAACACATTATCAGTAAAGAGCTTAATTATGAAGGCCTGATGATTGTTTTAACAAATAAACCTCTTGCAAACCCGTCAATTGATGTGCGGATTCCGGAGGGTTTCACGGTCGTTGAGCTTCTGGATTATTTATCCGAAAGGGATATTATAGACAGGGACAGATTTGAATCCCTTTGTGAAACCGCTATAAAAAAATATAAGTTTCTGGAAAATGTACCCGACAGGAAATATCCGCTGGAAGGATACTTATATCCCGATACCTACAAATTTGATCTTGAATGGACGGAAGAAGAAATGGTCGACAGGCTTTTGAGAGAGTTTGATTCCATATTTAAACCGGAATACTATGAGCGTGCCGAAGAGCTTGGAATGACTGTGGATGAAGTGGTAACACTTGCTTCTCTTATTGAGATGGAAGCAAAGTATGAACAGGATTATAAAAAGATATCCAGTGTTTTCCACAACAGGCTGAAAAGCCGGGGGTTTCCGCGCCTGGAGAGTGATGCGACCGTACAGTATGCAAGAATTATGGCCGGGTTGGGAAGAACGCAGACTGTTTTATACAAAGATTTGGAAATAGACAGCCCATATAACACATACAAACATGAGGGGCTACCTCCGGGACCTATTTGTTCTCCGAGGGTTGAAGCAATAGAAGCAGCCCTTTACCCGGAAGACACAAACTATTATTTCTTCTTCTCACCTCCGGATGGCACCGTAATTTACAATGAATCCATAACCGGTCATAACAGGGATTTGATTAAATACGGCATGAAAAATTGAGGGTAGTGTTTTGGAAAATGAAATAACATATCCATATATACAAAGTTTTCTGTTTGAAATTATGAAAAGCAGCGATCCGCTGCTTGCTGAAATGGAAAAATACGCTGCCAAGCGGTATATTCCCATAATTCAGCCTGAGTCGTCGCGCCTTTTGGAAACCTTAAGCATGTTAATAAAACCGAGGCGGATATTGGAGGTTGGAACTGCAATAGGTTACTCCTCCATTATACTTGCAAGGACTTTAGGTTCATCAGGTGCAGTTGACACAATTGAAATTGATGAGGATATTGCAAAAATTGCGCGGGAATATATTAAAAGGGCAGGTCTTGAAAATGTAATACGCCTTATAATAGGAGATGCTGCTGAAGTGCTCCAGTGCCTTGGCGGCATGTATGATCTTATCTTTCTTGATGCGGCCAAAGGAAAGTATCCGGAGTTTTTCTCCTTTTGTTTTGGCCTTTTAAACCGGGGAGGGTTATTAATTACAGACAATATTCTGTATAAGGGTATGGTCGCAAAGCAAGGGTTTATAGAGCATAAGCACCGGACAATAACGGTCAGGCTGAAAGAATTTATTAATGAACTTCTTTCAAACAAAGAGCTGTTAACCAGTATAATCCCTATAGGCGATGGTGTTGCTGTAAGCTATAAGTATTGAAATAAAAAATTTGGCCGCCAATGTAAGGTGGTTTGTACCCATATGGCCGGAATTGACAAAAAGGTAAAACCACGGGAAAATGATTTGCAATTTGCCTGTCTGGTTATTGAAAATTGAGTGGGAATATATTATTATAAAGACTTTAAACAATGGAGTGGGGCTATGTCCATAGAGCTTCTTGCGCCGGCAGGAAACCTGGAAAAACTGAAAATGGCGATCATATACGGGGCAGATGCAGTATATCTTGCAGGCGTGCGTTTCGGGCTAAGAGCAGGTGCGGGCAATTTTTCCCTTGAAGACATGAAGGAGGGCATTGTGTTTGCCCATAAAAACAATAAAAAAGTATACATTACATTAAATATCATACCGCATAATGATGATTTAACAGGGATTGACAGTTTTATAAAACAAATCTCAGAGCTTGGCACAGACGCTGTTATTGTATCTGATCCGGGGGTTTTATCCATTGTGCGGGAAATAAATCCTGAAATGCCCATCCATATAAGCACTCAGGCTAATGTAACCAATTATTTAAGCGCACGGTTCTGGCAGCAGCAGGGAGCAACAAGAATAATTTCAGCAAGGGAGCTTTCCTTAAAGGAATTGTCTTTTATTCACAAAAAGCTTCCGGAGTTGGAACTGGAGGCATTTGTGCATGGTTCCATGTGTATTTCCTATTCAGGAAGGTGTCTTTTAAGCAATTTTATGTGTGGAAGGGATGCAAACCGGGGTGATTGTGCCCATCCGTGCCGCTGGAAGTATTATCTTATGGAGGAAAAGCGTCCGGGTGAATATTTTCCGATTATAGAGGACGGGTCAGGCACGTTTATTTTCAACTCAAAGGATCTGTGTATGATTGCACATATACCTGAGCTTATAGAAGCGGGAGTTACAAGTTTTAAAATAGAAGGCAGGATGAAGAGTTCCTTTTATGTATCAACAGTTGTGAGAGCCTACCGAATGGCATTGGATGCATACCTTAATTCACCTGAAAATTATGTGTTTCAAAGGAAATGGCTTGATGAAGTGGGCAAGGTAAGCCACCGAAGCTTTACCACAGGCTTTTTCTTTGGCAAACCCGGTCACGAAAGCCAGAACTACAAAACAAGTAGTTATATCAGAACATGGGATTTTGTTGGAATTGTTAAATCATATGATGAAAAGGAAAAAACAGCTGTAATTGAACAGAGAAACAAAATTAATAAAGGGGATTACATTGAAATAATGCAGCCAAATGGAAGAGATATCATGCTAAAAGCTGATAATATGCGGGATATGGACGGCAATTTAATTGACAGCACACCCCATCCGCAAATGATTTTTTCAATGAAAGTTCCGGAACCTGTTGAGGTTAATTCCATACTAAGAAAAGAATCAGAATAGAATTTTCAGGAGTGAAGCTTGTTTAAGATTATAGAATATAGCGCAGTGGAAAAAGATACACACAATTAAAGACACAGCGATATTAAGATGTTAATATGACAACTGCTCTTGATTTTAACTGTGTAAAGTAATATTCTATTAGTATACTTTGGCAATATACGGTTACAGTTTATATGAAACAAAAAGGAGGTAAGCTTTATGTCTTTTATTGATAATTTAAAAAGCACCATGAAAAATTTCGCGCAAAAAACAAGCGACGTGGTTGAAGTGCAAAAGCTTAATTTGGCCATTTTACAGGAAAAAGACCAGGTGAAAAAACTATATACCAAAATAGGAGAGGAAGTATACAGGCAGTTTTTATTGGGAAATGATCTTGGTTTTAACGATAAATGCAATGAAATTGCCCTGCTTGAGGCAAAAATAGAAGAATTTGAAAATAAAATCATGAAACTTAAAAATACAAAAAAGTGTGATGGATGTGGCTCTGAAATAAGTGCTGATGCTGCATTTTGCCCTAAATGCGGAACAAAAGCAAGCTAAAAAGCTTAAACATGGGAAGATTAACTGTAACCTCTGAATATACACTTAAAAAAATAGTCGGTGGTTCTTAAAGAACCGCCGGTTTTAATTTGGAATTAGGAAGTAATATGGAAGATAAGAAAATTTTAAGAAAAAAAGCAATTGAAAAAAGAGATTCCATAAAAGCGGAGCTGATTTTAAAAAACAGCGAAATAATTACCCGCAAGCTTATATCCCACCCGTGGTATATACAATGCAGCACCCTTTTTATTTATGTATCAAAAGATAATGAAGTAAAAACTCATGATATTATAAATGATGCCATAAACAGGGGAAAGAACGTGTGTGTACCGCGTATAGCAGGTAAAGGAAATATGGAGGCTGTTTTAATTAAAAACCCTGATAAAGATCTAAAACTGGGCTTTTTTAATACATACGAGCCTGAAGCCCATCTTACGCCTGTTTCTGTTAAGGATATTGACCTGGTTATTGTTCCCGGCCTTCTGTTTGACAGAAAAGGCTATCGCATCGGCTATGGAGGGGGCTACTATGACAGGTTTTTAAGCAATGTCTCAAATAATTGCAAAACCATAGGCCTGGCTTTCAGTTTTCAGATAAAAGACAGACTACCGATTGAACATTATGACAGAAATGTTATGCTTATTATATCAGAGAGAGAATCAACAGGAGTGTGAGTAGGGAAGGAAAATGCTTATCAGGCGCACAAACAAAATAAAAAGCATCTCCATACCGGAGGCGATGTTAATTGTTTTAATGGCATTGGCGTCAAGCTTTGTTGCGTCTGCACTAAATACTATTGCAATTTATTTCATGGAGAAGATTGGTCCGGTTGAATTAAACACCATACCGGCGGCAAAAAGCCCGAGGGAATTCTGGCTTCAGGTTTTTGTTGTTGCCTTGTTACCGGCAATATGCGAGGAATTTTTTTTCAGAGGGATAATTTTCAACGCTTATCAAAGCCTGGGTATTAAAAAATCCATTATTATTTCAGCTTTTTATTTCGCACTGATTCATTTTGGACATACGTAATTTTTTCGGGCCGTTTTTTCTTGGCATATTAATTGCATGGTACTGCTACCGCTCAAATTCCATTATTGCCGGTTGTATTGCTCAATTACAAACAACTTTCTTTCTGTTTATATTAATTATAAAACCGGCAATATACCGGATCCCGGGCCTATAACATCCGAGGCATTGAAAAGCTTTATTGTGTTTGCGGCCTTTGCGGGAGCTTTTCTTTTTATTATCATCAAATCCTT
>JAAYGP010000214.1 GCA_012727625.1 Clostridiaceae bacterium | reverse complement strand
TTGGTAAAATAGTTTTTGTAAGCTTTACGGCCTATATTTGTCCGTTCAGAAATCCATACGAAAATTTATTATTAACAGACAAAACTCGGGCAGTAAACATGCGCTTTGTTCGTGCTTTTAAACTTGATCAAAACGCGTCACTTTAATATGTAACCGTCCTGACGGTTACATAAATGAATAAGACGCCCGCCGACTTTACCTGACAACCTGCAGCTGATTGGATACAAACTCATAAAATTTGCGGGGGAAGTAATATGAATGAGGTTTCATTTGTTAATGAGCATAAAAACACATGGCAGGAGCTTGAATACATCCTGAAAAACCTGGATCGGATAAGAAAACAGCCTGAAAATTTCGATATTCTGCATCGGCTGCTTTTTCTGTACCAATCTGCATGTCAGCATTTGTCTGTTGCAAGAACAAGGTATGTGAATACTTCAACGGTTGAATATCTTAATAATCTTGTAGCGAGAGCCCATCAGGCAATTTATGCAACAAAACCGAACAGTTTTTCACGGGTGGCAAAGTTTTTTATAAACGGATTTCCGGCGTTGCTTAAAAAGGAAAGGCACCTTGTTTTATTGTCAACAGGGATTTTTGTGTTCTTTTTTTTCTTCAGCTTTTTCTTTACTGTTTTTAATGAAAAATATGCCCTGTCTTTTGTACCTGTAGAATATGTCGAGGCGATAAAAGGAAATAGCGGACAAAGTGTTTCCATTAATTATTCCGTAGCTTCAGTTGCAATTTTCACAAATAATATAAGGGTGGGCATAATGGCATTTGCTTTTGGGATTACCTTTGGAATCGGCACTGTTTATGCTCTTGCAACAAACGGCCTGCTTCTTGGCGCTTTGGCTGCTGTTGCCTTTAACAGCGGGCAGTCCTATAACTTCTGGTCACTGATTTTACCTCATGGTGTACCTGAATTGTTTTGTATTTTTGTCTGCGGAGGCGCAGGCCTGCTGATTGCCCGTTCAATGCTGTTTCCCCACACCCTCACAAGGCGAATCTCTTTTATCCATGGCGGCAAAAGGGCAGTTTTGCTTCTTTCAGGCACAATTCCCCTGTTTGTTCTCGCCGGTTTAACGGAGGGTTATTTTACACCCCTCCCAATCGATCCGGTATATAAATATATTGGAGCTGTAGTCTGGCTTTTTTTGCTGCTCATATATATTTTTTTAAAAAGAAAGCCGGAAAAAGATTCCGCACCACACAGTTCCTGAAAATGAAGCTCTCGTTTTTACTGTTACATAGTATCCAAAGCGGACTATTTATAATGAAATGACAGCTCACTTATACAGCCTGAGCATCTTTTTATACTCTTCCAGTCTCTCCCTGCTCAGTGCATTCAACGGTTCATTTATACTTGAAATTATTATGCTGTCATTTACACCGTTTGCCATATTTTCCAGCAGTTTATCAATGCTCCCGCCGTCGTCCGGATAGGCGGCTCCATACATATCAAGTCTTCTGAGTCTTGAATACCCGCCAAACATTTCTTCAAAGGATTTGCGGATTTTTTTCTCTATTTCAATCAGATACTCTTTCGCGGTAAAAGGACATACCACAACAAAGGTCCGGTAATCATTATTTATTACTTTATCTGTTTCTCTGAGGCCTGCTTTCAGCTTATCGTAAAATTCCTGGATCATTCCGATATGTACGCCGGTTATTCTGCCCATAACCAAAGAAATGGGGTATTTGCCTCTGCTGGCCCTTTTCACCTCATTTATAAGTTCCGCGTTATCGGACAATGGGGCCAGGATGCTCTTGCGTATCTCTTCCAGGTTTGGTTGAATACCCTTGTTTGACGGTATCTTTTTCAGAAAGTCATTTAACCTGGTCAGAAATATATCTTTAAACTTCTCACGCTTTTCAGGTATTAAAACAACATCCTCAATTCCGGCTTGTTTTGCGCCTCTTACGAATTCAACGGAACCATCGGGGATAATAGCCATAACCGGAAAATTGGCAAGGCCGGATTTTTGTTTAATGTTTTTTATTGTTTTATATTGTTCCTTGTAGGAATCATGGTTTATTTGTATAATATAGAAGAAAATTGATTCCCCGAAAATATCAAGCTTAAGATAAAGATCCCTTTCATCCAGGATTTCTATAAACTCCATACCCTTTTCAAACAGATGCTTAAGTACGATAACTTTTATTAATCTGTCTTCAATACTACACAGGATTTTGTTTGCCATATAAAACAGCCTTCTGTAAAATTTATATTACTTACTGACTTTTACCCATGGAGCTTAAGATTTCACTATTGTACAGTATCTATGCTGATATTGATATTAACCTCACACCTGTTAATATCGGCTGAAATAATTACTGTATTAAGTTTTGTTGCGTTATTTATATCTTTATGATATATTATTTTTTGATATTTATAAACCCTGTGAAACATGCTTCAAAAGCCAAAAAGAGCTTACGATGCAATCTGTGCGTTCATGCCGGATGGGTTTTGTCGAATAATTAAATTTATATTACATACTAAGTGTAGATATTTCAGGAATATTAAACAAAGGTGTTATTATTCATATTACAGGAGGGGAATTTAATATGTCTGTACTTAAAGGAAACGCAATTTTCGGCCAATCAGGAGGGCCTACGTCCGTTATTAATTCAAGCGCTGCCGGTGTTTTCACAGAAGCGCTGAAACAGGACTGCATATCGGAAGTATTTGGTGCTGCCCATGGTATCAAAGGAATTCTTGAAGAAAAGTTTTATGATATAAGCTTAGAGGATCCAAAAGAGATTGAGCTTTTAAAAACCACTCCATCATCCGCCCTTGGATCAGTCAGGTATAAACTGGCGGATCCGGATGTTGACGGCACTGACTATAAAAGGCTTTTAGAGGTGTTTAAAAAATACGATATACGTTACTTCTTTTATAATGGCGGCAATGATTCAATGGATACCTGCAACAAGGTCAGCAAATATATGCAAAAAGTCGGCTATGAGTGCCGTATAATAGGGCTTCCGAAAACCATAGACAATGATTTGGCCGAGACTGACCATTGTCCCGGTTATGGCAGCGCAGCCCGTTATGTTGCCATCTCAACCATGGAGGTTTACCATGATGCCCGGGTTTACGATACTCCCATGATATGCGTTCTTGAAGTTATGGGAAGAAACGCAGGCTGGCTTACCGCCGCAACAAGCCTCGCTTCATATAAGGGAGCAGGGCCGGATTTAATTTACCTGCCTGAAATCGTATTTGATATGGATAACTTTATATCACAGGTTAAAGCTGTATATGAAAAAAACAACGGCAAGGTTATAATAGCTGTTTCCGAGGGAATTAAGGACAAGAGCGGAAAATACATTTCCGAATATGGTTCTGATTTGGCAAAGGAAAAGGATTCTTTCGGCCATGCCCAGTTGGGAGGAACCGCCCAGGTTCTCGCAGCAAGGCTTAAAGATGAGCTTAAATGCAAAACCCGCGCAATTGAATTCAGTCTGCTGCAACGCTGCGCAGCCCACTGCGCATCCGCAACCGATGTTGAAGAGGCTTTTAAAGCCGGAGAAATGGCAGTTAAATATGCTGTATCAGGAATTACTGATCATATGGTTGCTTATGAGCGGGAGCAGGGTCCTGAATATAAATGCGGCTTCAAGCTGGTAAATCTCTCTGCTGTTGCAAATGCCGAAAAGAAAGTTCCGAGGGAATGGATTAACAAAGAGGGCACTGGCCTGACACAGGACTTTATTGATTACGCGTTACCTCTTATCCAGGGAGCATCGTCCCCGCCAATGGAGGATGGACTTCCGCGCTTTGCAAGGCTTAAAAAAGTTTTGGCAACTAAGTAAACTCGGGTTATGACGCCGAATATTGTTACTGTTCACAGGTTCTGTTAAGAGATTGTGTAATGGAAGGAAACTTTAGCGGAATGAAGCTTTTATTTCCGTTATTGTGCAATATCTGCCCTTATCAGTAACTGAATTAAGGTAATATCAGGAATTCTGCCTGGTAAGATATGTAATGGCTTTCGGCGCAGCCGGAGGACTTCATGGAATTTTAAACAAGGGAGCTGTCTTAAAACTGTAAGATGGCTCTTTTTTCATCAAATCCAAAGTAAAAAAAGAGCCACCATTTATATCTCTCTTATTCCAGGGCCTTTTTTTACTTCATTTATATTATTAAAAATACCTGTCCCATTAGTTTCCGGAGATTTCCCTGCCGCTTTCAATCTCCCTGAGGCGGCTTGCTGCGTATGAACTGTATGAGTTGCCGGGAAAATCCCGTATTATTGTCTCGAACAACTCAACTGCCCTTTCCAGTTCATCAGAACGGGCCGCCGCTTTCCCTGCCTGGTAATAAAGGGCAGGCAGATACGATACTTTATCATCCTCCAAAAATGTGATTGCACTTTCAAATTTGGTCAGTGCCTGTTTGTAAACCTCGGCTGATCTGTTTCTGTTTCCGTTATATATGTTTGTGCCTTCCTGGTATAGCTTTTCAGCAGCTTTCAGGCGGACTTTATCCCATAATTCCCTGTATTTATCGTTAAGTTCATCAGGAATTTTCATGCCCTGTGTGTTTGTTAAAATATCTGCGCTCTGAATATAATTACCTGCCAGATATTCATTTTGCGCTTCATCCAGACGACCAATCCAGTCCTTGTATGTCTGAAAACTGTCCATGAGCTCAAGGTTTTCTTCCTTACGGGCTGTAATATCATCTTCAAGCTTTGCGATTCTTTCATTAAGCTTTTTAATCTCTTCCTCGAGCTCGGGATCCTTAATTATATTCTCAACCCTTTCAAATGTAAAAAGCGACTTGTCTGTGGGTACCATGTACCATATAAACCCCACCATTAAAGCACCAATCAGTATTCCGACTATGTATTTAAGACCGTAAATATTGTTATTCTCACTTTGCAGCCCTTTGGCAAGCCAGGCCGCAAAAAGCCCTTTTCTTTCAGGCGTTTTGGGCGCTTTTCGGATTTGCTCGCTTTTGACTTTTTTCCTGCTGCCTGTTTTATTACTTTTTTTAAGGTGAATATTTGAGCCTAACTCATTTGTGTCTTCAACACCATCCAGCTTTTTAATAAATTCCATTGCCTTTATGCTGCTGTCATCAGCTTCTATGACCTGGGCAAAAGATTCCCTTGCCATTTCAACATCATCGGCAATTAAATAACATATTCCCAGCAGATTCATTGCCTCATAAAAGGAAGGATTAATTGAAATTGCTTTTTTCAGGGCTATTATGGCCATATCCTCATTGCCAAACTTGACATCTTTAAGGGATTTATTGAACAGTTGAATTGACTCTCTTATGTTATCCGGTAATTTACCGCTTTTTTTCTCCAATAATTCCAACTGAACAGGACGAAATTTCTCCAATTCCATTTTAATATTCAACATGTTCTCGCCTCCCCGCAACCGTTACTTTTCAGAAATCAGGTTTTATAAATATTGTGCGACTATGGATTCTTAGCGGAAACAGCCTTAAGATGTATAAAAGAAGAGAGATGCCGGCAGCCCGACTGATTGAGTAAAAATTTAATATTTTCGTATAAATCTTTACTATGGCTTGTCCAGGTTCAACCCGCTATAACAATGCAGCTTATATTTCCGCTATTGTACAATATCTTTTATGGCCCTGAATAGTAACCTGAAACTTAAATATTGTTTAACAGGTTCACTGTTTGAACATTTTCCGAATCTGACCAATATAATAAAGTGAGCCTGTGGCAATAATTATTTCATCATTTGACACAGATGTAAGTAATTTTCTCACTGCTTCTCTTATTGTATCATTAAATTTAACATCATTACAATACCTATGCATCACTTTTGCCAGGTTTTCTGCCGGAAGTGCCCGCGGGTTATCCGGAGTTATGGCGGTAAAGCTTTTTGCTATGGACGAAATTTCGCGGACCATCGTTTCATATTCTTTATCTTTCATAACACCCATTATAATATTGGCTTTTTTGCCCGGGTAAACCCTTCTGAATGTCTCAATTAAAGAGCGTATTGCATCCGGATTGTGCCCGCCGTCAATATAGAAATCCGGATCTGTGTGCAAGAGTTCAAACCTGCCCGGCCATTCGGCTGAAAAAAACCCCTCTTTAACAGCGTCTTTTGTAATTGTGTTCCCCGCCTTGTTTAAAACCTCAACGGTTTTTATGGCAACAGCCGCATTATAAGCCTGATGGATTCCAACAACAGGTGTTTGAAGCCTGCCATATGCCGGATGATTAAAACCAAGCTGACCTCTCCTTAATTGTATGTCGGATATTTGATTAATATCAGCATAATAAATCCTGGCATTCTTTGAATCTGAAACTTCTTTTATGACTTTTAAAACTTTTTCTTCCTGGGGATACAGGACCACATTGCCGTTTTTTTTTATTATTCCTGCCTTTTCGTATGCAATATCCTCGGGTGAGTTGCCAAGCAGGGGGGTGTGATCCGGCGCTATTTTTGTTATAACAGAGACAACCGGGTTTAAAACTATATTTGTTGCATCGGCCCGGCCGCCCATACCCACTTCGATTACAGCAATATCGCATTTTTTCTCATAAAAATACAGAAATGACAATGCTGTTAAAACTTCAAACCGGGTGGGATGATCAAAACCATCCTCCACCATTTTATCAGCTTGAGCTTTCACTTTCATAACATATTCCGCAAAATCCTCGTCGGGTATTTCCTTGCAATTTATCCGGATTTCTTCATTTATTCCTTCAATATGCGGCGATGTATAAAGGCCTGTTTTAAAACCGGCACATATTAAAATGCCTGCTATAAACATGGCGGTTGAACCTTTGCCGTTTGTACCGGTTATATGGATAATCCGTAGCTTATCCTGTGGATTGCCCAAGCGGCCTGCCAGCTCCTTAACCCTTTCAAGACCCGGTCTGCTTCCCAGTTGACCTAATTCATTTATATATTCAATGGCTTCCTTGTAGTTCATCTATATATTTATGCCCCACAACATTTTTTATATTTCTTTCCGCTTCCGCATGGACATGGATCGTTACGCCCTACTTTATATGTTTCTCTCTTTTTTGGCTTTCTTACGGTATCCTCGCCGTGAGATGCCGAAACAGGCTGTGCTACCTGGGTTCTTTGTATTATAAGATTCTCCTTTTTCACACTGAGAAGTTCCTTAACAGAATCATGCTGAATACTGCGAATCATTTCGTCGAACATATCAGAGCTTTCCATACGGAATTCGACTATAGGATCCTTTTGGCCGTATGCTCTTAAGCCTATACCGGCCTTGAGCTGATCCATCGCATCTATGTGATCCATCCATTTTATATCAACATTCTTTAATAATATACGCCGCTCCAGCTCGCGCATTATTTCGCTTCCAAGCTCTTCCTCCAGTTTGTTGTAGCGCCCGATCGCAATGTCATTCATGATCTGCTTCAGGTTATCAACGCTCATGCTCTCCATATCATACTCTTCATATTTAAGAGAACCGGCTGGAAGAAGCGCACTTTCGGCATATGTCTTTATCCCTTTCCAGTCCCAGTTTTCAGGGTATGGGTTTTCTTTACAATACAATTCCGTAATATAATCTGCAACACCCTCTATCATCTTTATGAAATTGTTTTTCAGGTTCTCGCCGTTCAGGACCTTGTATCGTTCGTTGTATATAACCTCACGCTGCTGGTTCATAACATCGTCATACTGCAGAACATTTTTGCGCCTGTTAAAGTTTATGCCTTCAATTTTTTTCTGCGCGTTTTCTATTGTGTTTGAAAGCATTTTATGCTCTATAGGCTGATCCTCCTCAAGACCTAACATGTTTACAACATTCATAAGCCTATCGGAACCGAAAAGGCGCATTAAATCATCTTCCAGGGATATATAGAACCTGGATTCCCCCGGATCGCCCTGGCGCCCCGAACGGCCCCGCAGCTGGTTGTCTATGCGTCTTGATTCATGCCGTTCCGTTCCGATTATTTTTAAGCCACCTGCCTCAATAACACGGATTTTTTCGGCATCGGTCTCTTTCTTGAATTGATCATAGAGATTTTTATATATGGATCGTGCTTTCAGAATTTCCGGATCATCAGTTTCATTAAAGCTGGTGGCCATGTTAATATAAAACTCGTCCATTCCCTGCTTTCGCATCTCCTGTTTTGCAAGAAACTCGGGATTTCCGCCAAGCATAATGTCGGTTCCGCGGCCTGCCATGTTGGTGGCTATTGTGATTGCCCCGAACTTTCCGGCCTGGGCAACAATTTCAGCTTCCTTTTCATGGTATTTCGCGTTAAGAACATTATGTTTAATACCGCGTTTTTTAAGCAATTGACTAAGATGCTCGGATGTTTCAATGGATATTGTGCCAACCAGCACAGGCTGGCCTTTTTTATGACTTTCTTCAATATCCGCCATTACGGCTTTGAATTTACCGGCCATGGTCTTATAGACCACATCCGGATGATCCTTGCGGATAACAGGCATGTTTGTTGGAATCGCGATAACATCAAGCTTGTAAATCGCCTGAAACTCCTGCTCTTCGGTTAACGCGGTACCTGTCATGCCGGCAAGTTTTTTATACATTCTGAAATAATTCTGAAAGGTAATAGTAGCCAGGGTCTTGCTTTCCCTCTCGACCTTAACCCCTTCCTTTGCTTCAATGGCCTGATGAAGACCTTCACTGTATCGTCTTCCATACATGAGACGACCGGTGAATTCATCAACAATTATTACTTCACCGTCTTTTATAACATAGTCCACATCCTTTTTCATCAAACCATAAGCTTTTATCGCCTGGTTAATATGGTGGGATATAGTCATGTTTTCAGGATCTGACAGGTTTTCTGTGCGGAAGAACTGCTCTGCCTTCGCAACGCCTTTTTCCGTAAGAGTGGAGGTGTGGGCCTTTTCGTCGACAATATAATCGGCATCATCGTCATCATCATGAACCTTGTCATCAGTTTCCTTGACAACTTTCTTCTTAAGCCTGCGGGCAAAATTGTCGGCCTGCTGATACAAATCGGTGGATTTATCCCCCTGCCCCGATATTATCAGCGGTGTACGGGCTTCATCTATCAATATGGAGTCAACCTCGTCCACTATCGCGTAATGATGACCTCTTTGCACCATATGCTCACGGTACACAACCATGTTGTCACGCAAATAATCAAAGCCGAATTCATTGTTTGTTCCATAGGTAATATCGCAGTTATAGGCTTTAAGGCGCTGATCATTGTCAAGACCATGAATTATAACGCCAACAGAAAGCCCCAGAAACTGATAAACCTTGCCCATCCAGTCAGCGTCACGCTGGGCAAGGTAATCATTAACAGTTACAATATGAACGCCTTTACCCTCAAGCGCATTTAAATAGACAGGCAAAGTTGCAACCAGTGTTTTTCCTTCTCCGGTTTTCATTTCCGCTATTCTTCCCTGGTGGAGAACAATCCCGCCAATAAGTTGTACGCGGTAATGCCGCATTCCCAGAACCCTTTTTGAAGATTCCCTTACGACGGCAAACGCTTCGGGAAGAATATCATCCAGAGTTTCTCCGTTCTTCAGCCTTTGTTTGAACCATGGTGTTTTTGCTCTTAATTCTGAATCAGACAGCTTCCCAATTTCACTTTCCAAAGCCTCTATTCTATCCACGATCGGCAGCAGCCTTTTTATTTCCCGTTCACTATAACTTCCGAATATTTTCTCAAATATTTTCAAATTACTCCTTCTCTCCTTCTTTTAAACTCTTCAACCGGTTTAAAACCAATCGGTAACCATCAGCACCGTAATGCAGGGAGCGGCTGACTCTGCTTATCGTTGCCTCACTGGCTCCTGTTTTTTCATGTATTTCACGGTATGTCTTTCCCTCATCCAGCATTTTGGCAACCTCAAGACGCTGGGCAAAAGCTTTTATCTCTGAAATAGTGCCCACATCCTCAAAAAAGCTGTAACACTCTTCTTTGTTTTTTAATAACAGAATAGCTTCAAACAATTTGTCCGTTAATTCATCCTGCAGCTTTCTGTTCAACAATATCACTCCATTACTGTGAAAAACTAATAAAGAGGCTCCAAGATGCGTATGTAATATACCTCACTTATTAATTCATATTTTAGCCAATAAGTCAAACAAAGTCAAACCAAATTAGCTGTCACTCAAAGGCAGTCTGACAGTTAAGTCCGCGGGCTCCGGAACTCAGGACCGGAGCTTGTGGCGCGTTATGCAGCCTAAACCTCTGAAAAGCCTTCCTTGTAAAGCTGGGCGTAAACCCCGCCTTTTTCCATTAATTCAGCATGAGTTCCCATCTCTTCAATACCATTGGCAGTAAGCACTACTATATTATCCGCATTTTTTATGGTTGAAAGCCTGTGGGCAATAATTAAGGTTGTTCTTCCCTGAGCCAGTTTGTTCAGGGACTCCTGCACAAGCCTCTCGCTTTCATTATCAAGCGAGGAAGTCGCTTCATCCAGGATCAAAATCGGGGGATTCTTCAAAAAAGCCCTGGCAATCGAAATCCTCTGCTTCTGACCTCCGGAAAGCTTAACCCCGCGTTCTCCGGTAAATGTGTTATAGCCGTTTTCCATTTCCATAATAAACTGATGGGCATTGGCAAGTTTAGCAGCTTCCAAAACCTCTTCCATGGTGGCATCGGGCTTGCCGTATAATATATTTTCAGCTATTGTACCGGAAAAGAGATATACATCCTGCTGCACCATGCCTATGTTTTTTCTCAAGGATTCCAGGGTTAGATCCCTGATATCCTTTCCATCTATCGTTATCGAGCCGTCATTCACTTCGTAGAATCTTGGGATCAGGCTGC
>JAAYGP010000213.1 GCA_012727625.1 Clostridiaceae bacterium | reverse complement strand
CCCCACACTTCAGTTAATAAAACTTTTGATTTTATTAAGTGCATCCAAAAGTGGTTTACACTTTTCTCTTATCAGTTCGCCTGCCCCCGATTCTTCATATATTTGAAGCATGTAATCAACATTATGGATGAATTCCTTAGGATCATGGATAACTATTTCACTATAGGCACGAATTTTAATATTATCCGGAAGGCCAAAAAATCTGATTAAACTTTCAAACGGCAGTTTATAGGCCATTTCAGCTTTAAACCCAACTTTTTGGACAAGAAAGTAATTGTGGAAACTAACCTCGACATCAACATCCCCGGATGGTTTTAAAATGCTGCGTTTTTTCATCTGTTTCCTTATATTATCCTGTAATATAAGTTTTTTCCTGTCTGCCTTTGAAAAGATATGCCAATACAGCTCTTCGCTAAGATAGGACTCTTTATTTACAATCCCCTCCTGCAATTCAAGTTTATTAAAGTCATATCCCCAGAGCAGGGCGCAATTCTGCACGTTCTCACTGACGACAGACTGCAGCAGAGCTTGCTGATAAAAAACAAGACCAATAAATATCAATATGAATACACAAAAAATCACAGGGGGAAATATGAGTGCATATTCAACAGTGACAGCACCTTTACAGCTTTTTTTAAAATGGTTGATTAAAAAGCGTCTGATTGGCCCTTTATTTTCACCCATACCTGTTTCAGCCCTGAACTTACCCGATTTTATATTTTTCCGGGATCAAATGCTTTTTGAAAAATCAAGTCTATAAATTCCTTTATCTTGTCTCTGAAAATCAGAGCAAGGCCTATGGCTATTGCAACAAGTACAACAATTTCAACAGTGTTGATTCCCCTTTCATCTTTCACGAATTTTACAATCCATTTTCTCATAGTAATAAGCCTCCTTTTATTAAAATATTAAAAACAGATTTTTGTTTAACTTTCAGGGTATATTTATAAACTTCATGCCATAGATGCTTAAAGAACGTTTACTCCTTGTGTTAAAAGCCTTTAAAAAATTGCAGAAGAGCGGGTGCTATTACAATGACCAAAACCGCAAGAAACATAAGCATTAATGGAAATATTAACTTTGCTGAAGCAGTTTCGCTCATTTGTTTTGACGCGTGTTTGCGCATTTCCCATGTTTCGCGGGTCATTCTTTTAAGCTCCTCCACAAGCTGATTACCGCCTATTTTAGTGTTTTGCACTATCATACTGGCAAAGGAGGATATTTCCTTAACCTTGCACCTTTCAGAAAACTCCTGCCATGCCTGACTCTCACCAACCCCCGCTTCAATATCCTGAAGGGTGGTTCCAAGTTCAATATAAAGAGGTCTGTTTTTTGATGAATCATTGTATATTCGCAGCAATGCCTGCCGAAGATGCATACCGGCATTCATCAGCAGAGTAAGTTTGCTTATAAAAATTGGAAAATCCATCATAAACATCATCTTTCTGCGGTTTGCCTTATCATCCAGGTTTTTGTCCGTTAAAAAAAACAAAACTATCCCGGAGATAAATACCACCGGAATATAAGCCAGTCCGGCTTCTGAAACCAGACCTATAAAGGATGCGGCTGTAAGACCTAAAAATGCATATAGGAACTTTTCCGCCCAGTGTATCCTTAAATAGTACTGCGCATATCTTGTCCCGTAAACCATTACTACTCTCTGAAACAGAAAAACATGGTATGAGCCTGATGTGGGTATTTTAATCTCGTCATAAAGCCATAACCCTAATGGCAGAAGATTTTTAAAGCTGTATTCCTTTTGATCAAGAGGCTCTATTTCTTCCGAATATCTGTGTTTTACACTGTTGTTTATTATTGAATAAACAGTTATAATCCCCAACATTATTACAAGATAAACAGAATTCATAACTTTTAACCCCCTGTATTTTAAAACTTAATATCCATTATCCTGTTTGAAATTAATGCTCCGATAGCTATAAGAATTAAGGATACTGTCATAATTATTCTACCTATGGATGTTGAAAACAAAGGCTCCATAAAATCACCGCTCATATATGAAATGAAAACTACCATGGCAAACGGTGATATTGAGAGTATTCGCTGCTCCTGCTTTTTACCTGCGAAATTTGTGGCAATTTCCTGTTTTATTTCTATATGCTCGCTAATCATTCTGGAAGTTGTTCGCACAACATCTATAAGGTTACCGCCCGTACGCTTGCAAACCGAAAAAACATCTGAAAAATGCTGTATTTCCTCAACGCCTGACCTTTCCGCAAAATCCCTGATTATATCTTCAATATTTTCATTCATCCTTAATCTGCTTATAATTAAATCAGATTCAATTACTATATCCGATTTTTTACCGGGATACAGACTTTTAAGGGTGGAGTTGACAGTAATAAAGGCCTGTTCCACCGATTTGCCTGCCGAAAGGGAAGCCCCAAGGTAGTAAAGCATATCTTTAAATTGCAGTCTTAATATGTTGCGTTTCTTTTCCAAAAGACTTTTTTTCTTCAATGACGGATAAAACAATCCAATTGCAAATGAAAAACAAACAACAACCATATTTTTATAAAAAATCCACGCTGTAATAGCCATCGCGAAAGAACCGATAAAGGCATAAAGCAACCATTCAAAAAAACCATAGTTATATTTGTCATATACATTTATCACAGGTTTTTCTTTTCCATTAAAAAACTTTAAATACACTTCATTTCTCCTTACCATTCTTTTCTTATGATCGTACAAAATTTGTAAACTATTGTCAATTAATTTGCATAAACGGCCTGTTTTTATGTATAAAAAGTCCCTGATTACCGTTTATACATAAAAACAGGCCGTTTTTACATGAATTATAGAAAATATTGTATATAATTATATAATATTACTTAGGAATAATTGAAATATTTGCTTCCGTTTTTTTATATGTTTGTCACATACTTTATCGAATGTAATATATTTAAGGTTAAAATGTTTGTTTATTCCATTGTTTTGGACAAATTGTTCTTTCAGACAAATTAAATGATTTTGTCAGACAGTTCATTATGTTCCCAGGTACTGTTAAAAGATATTGTGCAATAAAAGGAAACTTTAGCGGAATAAAGCACTTGTTTCTGCTATTGCGCAATATCCGGACTGTTCAGTGACTGAATCAGGGTGCGAACTTTTACGATAGATCATTTTTGTCAGACAGATTAATATTCAATATTACTGAAAATTCACTGCTTTCGCCTTGTTTGCTTTTTACATGTATCTTGCCGCCGTGCCTTAAAACAATAATTTTTGCGATTGATAAGCCAAGGCCGTGTCCTCCTCTATTTCTGTCCCTGGATTCATCAGTACGGTAGAATCTGTCGAAAATACCTGATAAGTCTTTTTCCGGGATTCCGCATCCCTGATCTTTTACAACCATAATTGCCTTGTTTTCATCCCGCCTTAAGCTAATATCTATGCTACTGCCTTCTTCAGTATATTTTTGCGCATTATCCACAAATATGCGCATAGCCTGTTTTATTAGGTTTCTGTCACCGAAAACTTTAATACCCTGTTCTATGGATGAATTTATAACATGCCTGCCATCAACCATTCGTGTTTCCTTAACAAGTTCCTCCATCATCTCGCTTAAGGAAAAATTCTCTTTTGTAAGGGTTAATGTATCCTTATCGTTTCTAGCGATAAAAAGAAGTTTCTCAACCAATTCCTTCATATTTTCTGCTTCATTCCGGATTGCTTCAATGGATTCCTGCAAAACTTCAGGATCTTCCTTGCCCCAGCGTTCGAGCATTCGGGCATATCCCTGAATTACTGAAATTGGTGTCCTTAATTCGTGGGATGCATCTGATACAAATTGATTCTGTTTGTTATAAGCTGTTTCAATACGATCCATCATGCTGTTGAAAGTTATCACAAGCTCTTTCAGTTCATCCTTTGCATTTGTTACATTAAGCCTTAAGTTCAAATTCTGGGCTCTTATTTCACCGGTCATTTTTGTCATTTCCGCCAAAGGCTTAAGTGAATTTTTTGTAGTTGAAATTCCCTTGAAAAAGATTGTCAGAAGTGATATGCCACCCATGATAACAGCAGATACAAATAAAACTCCCATTTCCATCAGCTTTTTGGTTATATCCCTGAAAACTATAATGCGGTAATTCCCATCCTGTCTAAAAAGGTAATTTTTTGTCATAATATAAATACTGCCGTCTTTCTGGCTGAACCAGACAGGTATTTTTTCGTGGGGCATCAAATAATCCCCGAAAGTGTTAATTAAGCTTACTCCGCTCATATCTTCAAGTGCTATTGCCGTACCACGCTGAATATCAAGGTTATATATACTTTCGTTAAGTTTTTCCGTTTTTCTTAACTCATCGGCTATCAATTTCGCATCGTAGACAAATATAAACATGTTAAACAGAACATATATAATTATCATAAGAATAAGGCATGACAGAAAAACATCGGTTACCATTTTGATATAGGAAACCGAAAGACGAAGACCCATTGAAATGCCTATTTTTCTGGAAATCCATCCACGTAAACCCTTTTTTGGCTTCTTGTTTTCGTTTTTTTGATCATCAGCCGGTCTGTTTTTGGTAACCGACTCTTTCCTAATCTTTTTCTTCAAAAATATACCCCACTCCGCGTACTGTTCTTATGTATGACCGGTTGTATTTCTGATCTATTTTGGCCCTGAGATATCTGATATAGACGTCTGTAACATTGGTGTCACCGTAATATTCGTAGCCCCAGACTTTTTCAATAAGCTTTTCCCTGGTCAGCACAATACCGCTGTTTTCCATCATATATTCCAGCAAATCATATTCTTTTTTGGACAAAGGTATTTCCTCATCCCCATATGTTACCTTATGGGATGTTTTGTTAAGAACAAGCTCTCCTGCTGTTAACACTTCCTCTTCAGCCTTTCTGCGGCCGGAACCGTTTCTTTTAAGCGCAACACGGATTCTTGCCAGAAGTTCCTCAATTGCAAAAGGCTTTGTCACATAGTCATTAGCCCCGCTGTCAAGGCCGACAACCTTGTCGGAAACATCATCCTTGGCTGTTAACAGGATTACAGGTACATCGGAAGTTTTTCTTATACGCCTTAAAACCTCAATGCCGCTGAGCATAGGCAGCATAAGATCGAGGATGACAAGTGCAATATCGTCCTTTAATGCTTTTTCAAGGCCGTCTCTCCCATCAAAAGCCAGTTCTACCTCATAGCCTTCATGCTTCAGCTCCAGCTCAAGGAACCTTGCTATTTTACTTTCATCCTCAACAACCAGTATTTTTTCTGCCATACCCACTCACCTCGGTCAGTTTATAAATCTATTTTATCATACAAAAAACTTTATGCCTGTTTATTGATAAAAACAGCTTAAGTCCTGCTGCAGTTCAACAGTAGGACTTTTAAGAAAAAATTAATATTTAACCAAAAGATGTTTATATCACTCTATTATTATTTCATTGTAGTCATCCTTTTCAGAAGGTGGTTCAATTTCCTGATATTCCGGCTTGTCAGGCGGCTGATTCTGGTTATTGGCCGCGAATTTATCTGTGACATCTTTTAACACTGCCGAAATATTGTATTCGGTGCCCTCAGGCTTAATTATGCTGATCTTATAGCGAAGTACAAGCAACAGAATAAATGCGGGAATCATAACGTATGGCAAAAAAATCACAAGTAAAATCATAATATTGACCGGAATATTCAACAATATTCCTTTATGATCCTCAGCCACTATTCTGCAGTCAAACCCGAGCTGAATAAATTCTCTCACTTTTTTCCAGAAATCACTGCCACTTCTGTATTGAGTATTTTCTGAAAAAGAATTGTAACCTTTTTGGTGTGAATAGCTTTTTCCTTTTCTGTTTTTTTCAAAATCCACAATTGCTTCAAGAACGTCACCATTGTGTTTTTCCAGCAATTCCTTCGCCTCTTCATAACTGCAATTTGTCCTTTTTCTTAACTGATCCACCTGCTCCAATGTTATCATGGATTACACCTCCAAATTTACGTTAGTCCTGCCGGCGCTTTAAGTTACATGTCAGCCTGCATTGAATATTGTACAATCCAAAGATTAATCCTCCCTGTATAAACAATTAGAGTTTCATTAGAATTTGGTTTGATTCCGTTAAATAATCCATTTAAAGCATTTCAAGCATAAACTGATAAACAAGATCATCAAACCCGGCAAGATATTCATGTCCAAAATCAGGGTATATAACAGATTCCTTTCCGGACTTAATTTTATTGAAAGCGGCAAATTGAGTGGACGGCGGACAAATTGTATCCATTAAGCCTGTTGCCATCAAAACTTCTCCGCGTATTCTGTCTGCAAGATGCTGAACATCTATATATCCAAGTTTCGTAAATACTTCATTCTCCCTCAGATGCCTGGGATCAAAACGTCTGAAATACATTCTGAGTTCATCATAGGCATCTTTTGCAAGATCCATATCCCATACCCTTTTATAATCAGAGAGGAATGGGTATTCCGGCGCAAGGCGGTTAATCTCCGGCACCAAAGCAGCACAGGCAAGAGTTAATCCTCCGCCCTGGGAACCACCCATGGCACCAACACGTCTTTCATCCACAAAAGGCATTTTCATAACAACTCTGGCAAGCATGGCAGTGTCCAAAAAAATCTGTCTGAAAAGAAGATTGTCGGGATCAGGATCGTCAAGACCTCTAATAATG
>JAAYGP010000024.1 GCA_012727625.1 Clostridiaceae bacterium | reverse complement strand
TACCAAATATATATATATGATACAATGTTTGTGGTAAATAAAAAATTCAATTTAGCCGGGGGTTGAATTTATGCGAAATTTATACTATATCCAGACGCCTGAAAATGTTCCGCTTGAATATGAGCTTGCGGGGGCAGGCTCAAGGGGAGTGGCCGTTATTATCGACACGTTTATCCAAAACCTTTTCATTGCCGTTATCATCGTCATAATTGTGTTGATTTCGGGTGGTATGCCGGATAACATTTTTCTGACTGAAGAGAATACAATTTATATAATTTTGGGCATTTCACTTATATTTTTTCTGCAGTTCGGGTATTACGTCTGCTTTGAGTATTTTATGAAAGGAATGACACCAGGGAAAAAAATAACAGGTCTGAGGGTTATAATGGCAAACGGCGAGCCTGCATCTTTTACGGCCTGTCTTATAAGAAATTTTATACGCATTGCTGATATGCTGCCGGGTATGTATGGTGTCGGAATTATTTCGATTGTATTATCAAAACGGTTTATGAGAGTTGGTGATTATGCTGCCAATACCATTGTGGTAAAAGATAAAAAATCCGTTAAAAGGATTGAGTCGATGCGTGTTGACAAGGCAAATATGAACCATATTGTGTCAGATAAAGAAGTGGCTTTATTGTTAAGCTATTATGCAAGGAAAAAGGGCACAAAAAACATTATGAAATCAGATATTCTTGAAAAACAGCTTTATAACCACTTTTACAATAAAGTAGGGCTTGTGCCCGATCTGCCGGACTATTTTACGCCAGGTGTCTATCTTGACAAGCTGATGGACTATCTTGGCATAAAACAATAAAATTTTTTTATAAATTTTTGTTATTTTTTAACACAAAATCAGAAAATATGTTACAATTAAATTCGACAATATCAGATATGCTATGCAGATAGTTGCTATTCCCAGGTTCTGCATATCGATATTGTGCAGTATATTGAAACTTTAGCGGAAAAAATTATTACTCTTTTATTAAAGGAAATAATAGTGTATAATCATATATGATGTATACAAAGTACAAAACAAATGCCATGAAAGCACTGAAAAATAACACATGTGCATTAACAAATCGCCTAAAAACACAACCGCTTGCGTGTGTGATAAAGGCACAATTTTCCGGTGACCCGGGCTTAATATGAATATCGGGCGACAATAAGGTTTCAGGAATCTTAAGTCATTTATGTCGGCGAAATATACTAAAAAATATAATCAACCATGAGGAGGGAGATTGATGTCCAAAAAAATAATGAAGACCATGGATGGTAATACTGCAGCGGCCCATGTGGCTTATGCATTTACAGACGTGGCGGCAATTTATCCTATTACACCGTCTTCACCAATGGCGGAACTTGTTGATGAATGGTCTGCCAAAGGAAAGAAGAATATTTTCGGACAACAGGTCAGGGTAACTGAGATGGAATCAGAAGCCGGGGCGGCCGGGGCTGTTCACGGCTCTTTGCAGGCTGGTGCTTTAACCACTACGTTTACCGCATCACAGGGATTGCTTTTAATGATTCCCAATATGTATAAAATTGCTGGTGAACTTTTGCCGGCTGTTTTCCATGTCAGTGCGCGTGCCATTGCATCACATGCGCTGTCGATTTTCGGCGATCACACGGATGTTATGGCAACAAGACAGACAGGTTTTGCTCTTCTTGCAGCCGGAAGTGTACAGGAAGTTATGGATCTTGGAGGGGTTGCGCATTTGGTGGCAATTAAATCAAGAGTTCCGTTCCTGCACTTCTTTGATGGTTTCAGAAC
>JAAYGP010000212.1 GCA_012727625.1 Clostridiaceae bacterium | reverse complement strand
TTTTTCCTTTCGTCGCCATCCGGAAGTGCCGCATTTTCAAGGTATTCTTCATAGGTAAAGGAGTTGTATTTATTGTAAATGCTGTTCTCAGAACCGGCTTCCGGATCGTTTTCACGTATTACATACAACCATTTTTTCATTTCAGGGTTATATAGCTCAAGCCAGGATTTTTCCATCTGGAGTTTGATTTCCGTTTTGCCGACGGAATCACCCGGAGCAGGGCGAAACGGAGGGGATGGAGGAGCCAGTGGTTTGTCCTCCTCCGTGTCAGGCCTGGTTATAATAACCTTAATAGCCGGATCCGACAAATATGGCATGGTTAGCATGAAGCCGCCGCTGCTTTCTGTCAGGTAATTTTTCCTGGCAATCATAACGCAATAATAAATGGCATTAGGTTTAAGATTACTTATCGTATATTTGTAAACGATTAGCTTTCCTGTGTCCGAATCCCTTACTTCATTCCCTTGTGTCATTGACAGATTGGAACCAATCTTTCTGGTTAACGGCAGATTTTTAATGTCTTCTGTGTTTTCCACAAGATAAAGATCATAATAGATATCAGTGTCAACTTTCCCATCCCCGGTGTAGGGAGCTATCCATAACAGTGTTGCCGAATTACTTGTCAGGAGCTCATCAAAATATAAGGGAACCGGGTCTGCTGTCGGAAAGCCGGAAACAAATTCAGGCGCAGCGGGGTGTTCAGGGATCTGTTCTACAAGCGCCACCTGGGTGGTTGAGTAGAATGGTACGCTTGAACCGTCCGGTTTGTATGCCACAGCTTCAACCTTATATTTATATTTTTCAACATCACCTGGAGGTATGTTCATCTCATAGCGGTCCTTGTCCGTTACGAGGGCGAAAAAAGTTTCCCTGCCAGTCTGATCATAGCGGTACAGCTTATATTCAACCTTTGTAAAAGTTGTATCCCCGATTGCTCCTTTTATAATTGGATCCCAGAAAAGCATCCATCTTATATTGTCGGATGTTTCACCCATTTTTTTTGCCTTAAGGATAATTTCTGTTTTTACTTTGATAACAGGAAGCTCTTCTTCGGGAATTACCGCAATATCAGAGTCTACAAGCGGAATTATTTTAATCGAATATTCACGCCCTGGCAGGGCATTTGTGTATATGTACTCAAGCTTTCCATTTGATGCGGTGACCCTGCTGCCTTCCTTTCCTATATTCGCTCCTATAATGTCCGGTATTGACGGTGGCTGGGTAAACCCGGATGTATCGGAAATAAGAATCCGGTAGTCAATCCTGCCGTCCGTGTCCCAGACATCATCCCATACTATTCTTATTTCATTGGTTCCGCTTATCAATTCCGCTCCGAATTCCAGATTGGTAAGGAACTTTACTGTGTTTGATTTACCTGATAAAAACTCATACTGGCCCAGCTCCCCATAAGTATAGTGAGATCTCCCGTAAAACTGGTAAATGGTGCCATGATCCAGTTCTATACCATATCCGCTTGTGGAAAGGGATGTGTCTGTGTGATTCAGGGTGAATTCCAGGACATCACTTTCAAGTTCGCCGGTACCGCGTTTAACACGGTTGAAATAAAATATCTGGGTTTTATCACCTGTGGCTTCAGGCGGGTATGTTGGTGCACCCCATCTGAATTGAACAAACCAGTTTTGTCCCCCTTCGCTCTCATACCCTATATCATAAACGGTAATGTTCTGCGGAGGAGTTGAGGGTATGGCCATATTCGCAAAAACCAACTGTGCCAAAAAAACACCAACCATACAGAGAATTAAAATCCATACTAAAATCCTGGCAAATAAAATTTTTATCTTCATGGTCCGCTCCCTTTCTGCTACCATTCTCCCAGAAGCTCTAAAACAACTATTATTTCTTTAAGCATTTCCTCTACCGTAACCTTTCCGGCACCATCATAGGTATTATCCGGTTCAAGCTTTGTTATACCAAGATCCAGTGCTATTAAAATCCTGTGGTAAACAAAATCCTGCATTTCATCACCGTTTTTTATGAAATGCACGGTTAAAGGTCTTATCATATCGGCGGAAATGCCGGATTTATATGCGTAAATTTCCACCGCGACAACTGCTGCCTGCTCCCTGTTAATGGCAGGCTGGATTACAGATGACGGCAGGATTTTATCCAGTTTATAATAACGGATTTTTGCAGGGGTAGACAATCCCGCAACTTCTTTCTCCGTTCCGGTTACCATTTCAAAAAGAGCGATTGCATTGTCCCCGGAAACATAATCACCGGGATACAGGGCTTTTTTTCCAAAAACCTTCTGAAGATTATATTTCTGTGCAAATTTTTGCAGTTCGGGATCAGTCATGCCATCCCTGGTTGGTATCTCCACCTGTTTTATATTGAAAACAACATACTCTCCGGGTGTATTTGCCGAAAAAAGTATATAGGGAAACATCCATGCTTTAATGCCGTAAGGCTCTTCCCAATTATATTTGCCATATGGCAATGCATAGGGTTCCACCAGACCCTCAAAACCCTGATGCAGGATCTTAAGCTTCAGGCCTCCACCCAGCCCCTTTACCTGTCTGCGGCTTGTTATTGAGGGTCTGAAGCCTCTTCCTCCCTCCAATATGTCTTCAATATAAAAGGACAGCTCTTCTTCAATTTCATCCATTACCAAATTTAGAATATTCTCCAGTTCAACATAGCTTTTATATGTTAAAGTGCTTTCCTGGGATAAAAGCCTGGCCAGTTCCCTGTCGAAAATCCCATACCTGAATGGTCCTGTTGCATTTGAGTCTTTTAAAATATCATATATTATTTTATTTATTTCCTCATAGGTAAGTCTTGACCCCACGGCCTCCACGTTTATGTCATAAACCTGGGTTCCATATGTGAACCCGACGGGAGGCGCTACCGAACCTTCTTTTTCCCTTCCAACCGTTACCTCAAGCATGGTTTCCTTCAGGTTTGTTGAGATCACCAACTGTCTAAGGTTATCCAAATCAAGGCAATCTTCCGTTATGGTCAGCTCACAGCCTGCAAGTTTTATAGTAAGCCTGCTGTTATACTTTCCGATTGTATCCAGAATTTCATAGGGTATGAGAATCACATCCCTGTTCGTCTCCGGTCTTTCCCTTGAAATATCAACGGTTATCCCTGTGTGCCCTGCCATTTGCATAAGATTTTTAATGCGGGCTCCTTTTAATAGAACCCTGTTTTCCGTTTTATCTGCTTCGTCCACGGTAAAATACAGTTTTCTTGTAAGATTATCCGCCTTTTTGCCGAAAGCATCTTCAATCTGATCCCAGATATGATCCTTGTCATAATCATCCTGGCTGAAATCGGTCCGAATTGTCACAGGGCCCACATGCCTGGAATCTTCCACATTTCTTGCCCATGCTTTGATATAGTAGCGGGTGTTGGCCAAAAGGGGCTCTCTTTTATATGTCCCGTCACTTCGTTTTCTTCGTGCCCGGGATATCTTTGCATAGTAGACATACCGGTCTTTTAAGCCATCCTCAACATAGGCATAGGTTTTCTCCAGGTAAAATTCCACCCATGTGCCGTCTTCAAGCATATAGCCGTAATCACTTTCCCCGGGGTCATTACTATCATACTCCAGTTTCACATAGTCTTCATCATCATCGGTTCTAATTTCAAGAAAATATTCATATAATGTTTCCCCTTCAAACCTTACTTCAATCTCATGAAGAGTGTCCCGGGTTTTCATTTTTACAGGTTCGCCCCCGGAACTGCTCCAGCCTTTGCTGTCGTTATCGTACCAATATTCTTTGTCTCCATCAGAATAATATGGTTTTATATCATACCATGTATCAGGTTCCAGATCATACAGCCTGATGTAATAATAACTCCCATCCTTTACGACTGAATACTTCGCCCTGTTCAGCTCATAATAGAAGCTCTCGTTTTGATGGCTTTTCTTCAGCATAATCTTAATATCCTCAGCGGGAGTACCATCATACAACCGGAGCCTGAATCCAAGCTGGACATCATTTATCACTTCAAGAAAACCCGGAGGTTTAACCATTTTCGTAGTAACCGGAATGCTTACCCAACTACTGTATACGGCATTTTCAGTCCCCCTGTTCCGGACTGCCCTGAGGCTGAAATAATAAAGGTGATTAGGTTTTAAAAACGGAAGATTGATCGGCAAACGTGCCACCCGGGTATTATCAATGTTATAGGTAAAACCTACTGATTTCAGCGGTGTGTTTATGACATCTATATGTAGCTCGGTGTCATCTTCATTGGTTTTATAATTCCTGTAAACTCTTAAAAAGCCTGGGTTTGATGCCGTTCCAATATGGTACTCGTCATTTATATAGTCATCTGTTGTGGCGTCGGCGGCCAGTTTTTTGCTCGTACATACCAGCTCATATGTAACATCCGGTTCGGCATGGAGCCAGTTTAATGTTACCTTGGCATCGGTCAGCTCCTGTTCGCCGTTTTCATCCAGCGCTATGGAAAATTCCACGGGAGTTCTTGGCAGCTTGCCCGAATCGTCGAGGCTGCCGGAGTCTGTTTTTGGCGTTGTTATGGATTTTACAGGTGTTTCATCGCTTTGAGTAAACGGTATTGTATCATCACCGGCATACAGCTTAGCGCGGACCTTGAAATAATATGTTGTGTTGGGCTTAAGCTCTCCTGAAGGATCCTTTGGAAATCCTGTTATAAGTGTTGACACGGGAGCTTCCGGGTTGTCATCCGGGTATAGGGTTTCTATGGAATCGATCAGGATAAAACTATCCTCGTCCGTACTGTCGCTCATATATATATCATAGACAATTCTTCTGTTATCAGTTATGGTGGTGTAATTAAGCCAGTCGTTATCATTCAGAACCTTTGGAAAGCTTACCGTAATTCCGTTTAATATTGGTTTTCCGGTATCCGGATCAGGCGCGGTCCCAAGATCCACACCCAAAGTCACATTGGGAAGCGGTATCGGCATTTCCCTGTTGGGATATGTGGTGAAGCTTTTAATAGGCGAGATATATGAAATCAGCTCTTCCAGATTCAGTTCCTCACGGCCTGCCCAGTTGATTTTATCACTGTCCTTAAGCCGGGATGAAAACATCCTCATATAGTATATGGTATTGGGAATTAAAAAGGTTGGATAGTCCGGGTTTCCGTTTATGTCATAATCAATATCGTTTTCATAATCCAGGGAAGTGCCAAGGACATGATCCCTGAACAAACCGTCCCCGGCCACATCAAAATACAGCCTGCTGCTGTTGTCGGGGTCTTCATGAAGCTGATGCTTTCCAACCGTCAGTACGCGTTTTTCCTTTACAGGCACAAACACCGTAACCTGTTCATCGCCGATTTCCCTTGTTTCCACCATTTTTATGTCATCTGAAATAAAAGTATTCAAAAGCAAATGGAAAGTTATATCGTTATCACTGTCTGGGGATGACACAATGTCGCTCCAGTTCTGTGTTCTCCACACAAGTGGTTTTTCAAAGGATATCCTGAGGTCTGTTAAAGGTATATGTATTGTCGCATCCTCCGCCGGGTTTTGATAAACTACTTCCTGTTTTCCGGCATACCTGGGAAGCACCTGGATCTCCCGCGGAACAGGAGGTTTACCCGTGTCGTTTCCCAGCATTCTGAGATCAATTGCCAATGAACCCAACGGCGTGTTTGCATCACCGTCTGTCACAACAATCCTGTAATACCGTTGAGGGTGTTCCCCGTACTGGTTTAAGGGAATTTCAATAATGACACTGCCCCAGCCGGTATCATCAGGAATACTTGCATCCGGTACTTTTATACCGCTGCTTAGAGTTGATGCGCTCTCGATTAAATCCATTATGGAACCGGCGTCCTGAATCTGATAATATAGCTCCGTATAGTTTTTGCTTTTAATTTTGTATATTCTTATCTCCATCCTGTCCACATCAACCTTGCTCACTTCATACATTGTCGGCGTGAAGATGGAGTCAATTCTCGCCTCTATTGTCTGGAAAATGTAGTCCTTGTTTTCGATTAAAAAGCCCTGACCCGGGCTGTAACCATAAACCAGCCTTGTTGAAAATGCCTGCTCACTGCTGGCAATATTCCAGAAATACATGCGGATATTAATTTTCTCATATTCTGTACCGGGCCTTATCCCGTCAGTTTGATCCAGCGTAAAGTATACATATTTGTCATCAGAAATTACATCACCACTGGAATCAAACCCATTTACCGGTTTTCCGTTTTCATGTACAATAATGGTTCCGTCATCGTTGACAACCGTCCGGTAATCCTTCCCTGTAACAATGTCTGTAATTTCATTCATCTGGATATGGAAATATGCGTAATCAAGATCGATGTGAGGAGAGATATCGCTCTCAAGAGGATCCAGGTTCACAAGCTCATGAGTTACGGGCAGAACTCTGTTTTGTGATTCCTCCCATATGGTTGGTACTTTCCAGCGAAGTGTAATTTTGGGATCATGTCCGCTGATAATACGGATAACTTCTGTTCCGTCATTATTCATAATCAGATTTGGATTACCGTCGGACAATCCTCCCAATACGGCTGAATCATTAAAGGATGTTCCTTCAAAGGTGATATCGGAAAGAAAGTAAACTGTCTCGGAATTAACAAGCCTTCCAAATCTATTTATGAATGAAACCGTTTCACCATTGTTGTTTTTGAAACTGAATGTCAGATCATAAATATGGTTCGGCAGGAATACGAAACTTACGGTATTTTTATCAAGAGGATTTACAGGAATATCCTCAAGGGAATCAACAGTACCGTCAGGCCTGTGCCATTTAACCGAAACAGTGGCGGTTCCATCAACAGGTATCCATGATATGTCCCATCTGCCTGTTGTCTGATTGTATGCAATGCCTGGATTAAAAACGTTGTTTGCGGCAAAACATGGCTGAACATCCGGTATTAAAATGCCTGCAATAAGACACAGAAGCAAAAATGCTGCCGCTGTTTTTTTTATGTGAAGCCTCATAAGCCCAACTCCTCATTTTTAATTGGAAACGTATCCACTATAACCGGCTACAGCTTCAGTGCCGGGTGCAACTATTCTGAAAGAGTGTTTTTGTTCAGGAATATGATTTCAGGTTCACCGTTTATAATGGGTACATTTCATAATTATTATCGACAAGCAGACATACTTTATTTAATGCTGACAGGCATGAATTCAGTTCATAATGGGCTTGTCACGCTGATGTCCGGCATGGGAAAATGTTTTATATTTTCTGTCGCAAAAGGCATATATCTGTGTCCTTCCATACAGCCGCCCGCTTATGGATATGTATACATATATTATATACATCTTATATGTAGTTTTCAAAGATATAAATTATTGAAGATGACGTACGGATAGTAGGTTTTAACGGTCTAACAGCAACCTGATGCCCCGGAACGAAAAAAAAAGGGACAGATTTGAAAACTGTCCCGTTGAAATTTATAAGGCGGATTTACTACTACTCGTCTGTCGGGAAAAGATAAAGAACCTTTACCGCGTTTCCTGGGATATAAACCTTATCCTTATAAACGGCTGTAACACTGAAATAATAATCCTTTCCGTATTCCAGTCCGGAAAAGTCACCGTTTCTGTAAGGTTTTGCCGGATCAAACACGACCTCTGTGGTATCAGGTGAAAAAGCTTTATAATAGTATCCATCAGCAGGATATGCAGGTTTCGGGTTTTTCCGGGATATTACCAGACGGTACTCAACCAAAAGGGGAGAATCAATCTTATTCCATTTAATAACGAGATTTCCGTCTTCATATACGGCTGATACAACGGTTTCCTGATACAGTTCCGGGTTTTCATCACCGTTGTATCTGAACCGGATTGCATTTCCGGCTACCGATCCGTCTTTATACACCGCAACCACGGTAATATAATATCTTTCACCTTTTGTAAGGTAATTTCCAAAATCTCCGTCAGTATATTTCTGAGTGTTGTTTATTTTCGCAGAAGTCGTATTCCGATCTTTAATTCTGTAAAGATAACCGTCGTCAATGCCAGGATTTGAGTTTTTCTTTGAAATAACAACACGGTATTCCTTAAAGTCCTCTGCCTTTACTTTGTTCCATTTTAACACGTGAACACCTTTTTCGATTGCATGGGAAACAATCGGAACTTTGCTGGAATCGATATAATCCGGACCTGTATATTTTTTGCGCACTGCTTTTCCTGCCTCTACTTTGTCAGTGTAAACAGCTGTAACACTTATATAGTATTTTTCACCGTTTTTCAGGTATTCACCAAAATCACTGTTGCCTTTATATGGAGTACTGTTGTCTATGATGGCGGAAGTCTGGTTCTTGTCGGTTATATAATACAGATAACCATTTTCGGGATATTCGGGAGTAGAGTCATCTTTTGAAATAACAACCCTGTATCCGACAAATTTCGGAGAAACTATTTTATTCCAGGTAACTTCAAGCATATCATCATGAGTTATTACCGTAACCATAGGCTTTATATAAACCTCTTCAATTTCTTCATCTTCTTCGTAGGGAAGTTTGTCTTCGTCAAAGGGCAGCTTCTCTTCTTTTACAACAAAAGCCCTGTAAAGCAATGTGGCTGCCTCCGCCCTGGTCAGATTTCCCATAGGTCCGAAATAGAGCTTGCCGTCTTTCGGATATCCTTTCATAAGACCGTATTTAACCGACAACGCAACATATTTTCTGAGGCTTGGCGTTATTTCGTTCTTATCGGCAAATTGATCGAGGATGTCCATATCAACATCTTCGTTCTGATAGCCCAGGGCTTTAACAAGCGCAACCGCCATGTCCTCCCTGACCGATGGCTGCGTTGGTTTGAAGTAATTGCCGGAAGATGTCTTATAATATGTCAGATAATTCTTTGCTGACTCAACATATGGATACTCCCAGTTTTTCTTTCCCACATCGTCAAATGTCGGATTTGAAGGGGAATATAAATCAAGATCAAGAGTTCTGACCATCATTTTCGCGAACTCCGCTCTTGTTACAGTACCATTGGGATTAAACAAGCCATTTCCGGTACCATGGATTATATCCCGGTTTCTCATCCAGAGGATATACTTATAAGCCCAGTGGTTTACACTTACATCCTTAAAGCATGATGAATTTCCGTTGTTTTTTTTGTTATTTGCAGCCAGTGCAGGTGCTGAAGAACAAATAATAAGTATCATACATAATAATACTGTTATCAGTCTTCTGAAATTTTTCTTCATATTATTACTTCTCCTTTCGGTATTCTTTACCTTATAAAATTCGCTTTATGATATGTTTTTTTGGTGGTGATTATGAAAATGTAAATGAAATGCAATCAAATTATAACAAATATATCTTTTTGCATAGGAAATGAAATATTAAGCTGAAGAAAAACATCAGGAATTTTCTCTCCCACTCCTTTGTTTATTTGAAAATTTCTTATGTAAACCCACGCTCCGTTCCCGGGCGTTTCATTCCCCGGCAGCTTTTTGAAAGGCTCACATCTGCAAACACTCTCACATTATTTTTCTCATCAACATATAATAAAAAGGAATTCATAAAAAAGGTGTTTATATGTGGTACATTGTAAAGGCCGGAGACAGTCTGTACAGGATTGCTCAACTCTTTGGAACCACAATTGACATACTCCGGCAAGCCAATAATTTACCGGACACAAGCCTTAACGTGGGGCAGGTTCTCTATATCCCCCCGTTTCCAGGCAGGGTATTTCAATATACCGTTCAACCGGGAGACTCTTTATTTACAATCTCCCGGCTTTTTAACACAACAATACCCGGCCTCGTTCAATTGAACAACGTAGTTAACAATGTTATTTACGCTGGCCAGCGTTTGCTGATACCATTTTATACTGAAGTTATTGTCACGGCAGGTATGGCAAACATACGAAGCGGTCCCGGCACTAATTTTTCGTCCATTGAGGTCATGCAGCAGGGCGCGCGGCTTCCTGTCACCGGATATCAAAGCGGATGGTACCGCGTAGTTCTTTACAATGGTTCAACAGGGTGGATATCCGAAAATATTGTAACCCTTGGCGCTCATGACAGCAGCAGACCGGTTCAGCCTATAATCGGCTTTTACACCCTGGCGGAGGGACCCGGTCTTCCCGGCTCTTATTCATCTTTTGTCAATAATGTTTCGCTGCTTTCCGAGCTTTGTCTGTTTATGTTCCAGATCAGCAGGAATAATCCGACACAAATTGACAAGTTCTTTCAGTTCACGGATCAGGATATCCAGGTGCTGGTTGCAATAAGCCATCGTAACAACATAAAAATATTGCCCGTTGTGCACAATCTTTTATACCGCCCCGGCGGCACCGCCCTGGCAAGGGATTTGGTCCGTCAGCTTGTTTCGACGCCGCAAAACCGCAGAGCTTTTGCTCAAAACCTCATAGAATTGATTCAGCGGTATAATTTCGACGGGGTGAATATTGATATTGAGGATGCCTATACGGAGGACAAGGCGAATCTGGCGCAGCTGTATGTTGACATAGCCGAAGCTTTCAGACCATATGGCTACTTTTTATCCGCGTCCGTTCCATCCCGTATAAGCGATGAACCATTCAATCCTTTCTCCGATCCCTTCGATTACGGGATAATTGGCGAAGCCGTTGACGAGTTTATCGTTATGCTGTATAACGAGTTTGGCTGGCCCGGAAGCCCCCCAGGACCACCTGTTTCAATACCATGGATGCAAAGGGTTTTAACATATACCAGGACAAAAATGCCCTGGTATAAGATAGCCGCAGCCGTTTCGGTGTTTGGCTTTGACTTTAACCTGACCACCAACAGAAGCTCCTATGTTTCATTTGACAGGGCAATGCAGCTTGCCAACCAGTATGGCAGCACAATTCAATTTGATATGCGTATGCAGACACCGTGGTTTGCGTATACCGACAGCCAGGGACAGCAGCACCAGGTATGGTTTGAGAATGTGGACAGCATCCGGGCAAAAATAACTACTGCCTGGAACATGGGAATAAACGGTGTCGCGCTTTGGAGGCTTGGTATGGAAGATGAGAACATATGGGATATGATAGCAAGTGAAACAGTTGTAAAAAAAATTATTGAAGACTTCCGGCGCTAGGAAAAGCTGTCTCCGGGAAATAAGTCCGGGGACAGCTGTAATCAACCATTCAATCCATTCTCCGGGTTTTGAACCTGTAAAATAGCATTTTACTAAAAAGCGGCCACCAACCATTCTGTCTAATTATGCCTTATTAGTTGTATTGATTCATTGTATCTGAGCATATCTGCAAACTCAATGTAATTATTAACTTCCGTGTCGGTTAATATGCCGCCTCTTCCCAGGGCTTCCACCTCATGAAAATCCGAACCGGATATCATTTTAAGGTTGTTGATTTTTGCGTATTCGTATGCCAGATCATTCCGGTTCATTTGGTAGGGATGCCCGTTATACACTTCAATACCGTCAAGCAGAACAGGCTCAAACCTGTCCGTTATTCCTCTGAAAGGATGAGCCTGATAGATAAGAATTTCTTCTTTATCAGCCAGTTTTCTGAATTCTTTAAGTGTTAAACTGAAAAGCTCTCCAGCCTCGAATAAAAAATCCTCAGTTATACCGTAAATCAAGTAATCATTAAAGCTTTCCAAAAACCTTAACTCCAGGCCAAGTATTACTTTTAAGCCAATCTTTCCGCCCTCTTTCGCGGCAATTTTATATCCTTTAAGGTATTCTTCAATTTTTTCTTTCCAGGTTATGCGGGACAAATTTTCAAAAAACCCGGAATAATAGTGGTCTGTAATAACAATTCCCGAAAAGCCGGCGTTTTTATATAATCTCACCAAATCCCTGGCTCTTACCATGCCGCATGGGCTTGTTTCAGCAGTATGTACATGTGTGTCATATTTATAAATCATATTCCGTTACTCCGTTTGAACTACTTTCAACTTTTGAAGCAGGGTTTTCAATATCATAATTATCATAATAATACATACCTGCTTAAAATAAAAGGGGCATCATTTTGCACAATAACTTAATTCCATATCTTCTTTCCGGTTCTTTGTTACTATGATATAATAACTTCATTCGTTAACGAAATCAAATATTTGGAACGGGTGCAAGGGAACATTGTATCATATATTATGCAGACGATTCCCGTCTGTTCTCGATTGTGCCGGGTGAAAAGCTGACGCTTTTCATGGATTCATGATATAATAAAATCATCAATTAGTTTGTTTGGAGATAAATATGGAATTTAAAGCTTTGCAGGACATGCTGTTTTCCGACACCTTAATTCCGGATATTTTCATATGTGATATTATGCCATCACTGCCTTCAGATTGCGTGAAGGTTTATATTTATGGTTTGTTTTTATGTAAGTACTATAAACAGACAACATTGGATGAAATAGCCACGAAACTTGGTATGTCGAGAGACTCTTTAAATGCCGCGCTGGTATATCTTGAAAACGAAAATCTTCTTGTCAGGACAAATAAGGGATTTACCTTTGTGGATATTAAGGGAATGGAGGTTTCCAGGACATACCGCAAAAAAGAGGAATCCACTCCCGGTGAAGCATTGTCAAATACCCAGGCCAACCAGAAACGAAGCCAGTGCATTGAGTCCATGAACCAGATGTTTTTTCAGGGAAGTATGCCCGGTCACTGGTATACATTTATTGATAATTTATTCAGCCAGCATCATTTTGATGAAGATGTCATGATATCTCTGTTTCAATATTGCTATAACAATAACGCCCTTAATAAAAAATATGTGGGGCAGGTTGCCGCCAGCTGGGCAAAGCGCAACATTACTTCGCATTTTGAGCTTGAAAAATATATGGAATCTTTCCATAAGACCAAGGAATTAGGATATAAAATAGCAAAAGCTCTTAATTTCAACCGGAGCCTTACTGTTTATGAGGAGGAGTTTGTTGATATCTGGGCTAACGAATACGGCTATAACATGGATTTATTGGAAGTTGCCCTGCAGAATATGGCAGGCAAGTCGAATATAAACTTTCGCTACATCAACACAATTTTAAGCAATTGGTATAAATCAGGTGTAAAAACCAGGGAAGAGGCTATTGCCCATTCAAGAAAAAATCTTTCTTCTGCAAAGGATAAATTAAATACGCCCAAAGTTCCGCAAAAAAACAATTTTAAACAGCGCCAGTACAGCAATGAGTTTTATGAAAACTTAAAAAAATCAACACTTAAATAGGAGTTTTTATGAATACAAATTGGCAGGAATTAAAAAG
>JAAYGP010000211.1 GCA_012727625.1 Clostridiaceae bacterium | reverse complement strand
CACATCCTCTGGAAAGAGGTGTTCCCTTATCGTCGATGTAATCGCTCCTCATGAATGTCATTCTGACTGAACAATTATGTCTCCAGGCTCTTCCGCCGGTTGTGGTTGTGCCGCCATACATACTATTCATATCATCACGAATCTGATTGATACCAATGAGCAGACAACCTGTTCTAGCACAGATAGGTATCATTTCCTTGCTGAACAATGTGAGCGCCATTGAGATACCGCCGTATGTCAGGCAAAGGAAATGAGCCGACTAATGAAGAAAGTTTAATTTCCATCACATACAGAGACGTACTGAAAAGCAATACAGAATCATTTAAAACAAACCGGTTTAATATGCGCCTGCAGCATCATGAAATAAAATATACGGGTGAATATGTAAAGGAGTGTAAACACTTTTAAACACCCTATGGTTTTCCTATCTTTGACAGCGGAAAGACCCTGAATACAGCCTTACCTTCAATACTGTCAATGCTAATTGGGCCAAAGCTTCTGCTGTCCATGCTGTTTTCCCGGTTATCACCCATGACAAAAACATGCCCTTCAGGCACAGTCAAAGGGTAGGACAAGCTCAGGCCGGGTGTTATACCTTTTACATACGGCTCGTTTTGGAGAACATCATTAATATACAAATTACCGTCACTTATATCCACTTTATCGCCGGCAACCGCAACTACTCTTTTAATCAGCCTGTTTGTTCTGTAGTCTTTCTTAAAACGCAGCTTTACATCCCTAATAAAAATTTTATATTTATTTGTAAAACCTTTTGTGTTTTCTCCGTTAACAAATACAATAATATCGCCTGCTTTCGGCTCTGAAAAGCTATAGCTTATCTTGTCCATTATCAGCATATGCCCTTCGGACAGCGTATCCTGCATTGATGACTGATGTACTGTTGTAAAGGCAAACAACTGACTTTGTATGAAAGATGCAACCAGGACGGCGCTAACAAAATATAAAATCCATTCAATAATTTCCTTTATAACATTAGCCTTTTGTTCATCAGGCATGGTAATCCTCCATTCACATAAAAACCTTTCCATTATACTTATATACGGGATCATGCTTAAACAGGCCTGCAGCCTTAAGAAAACCTGCTTTAAGAAAGCCGGTCAGGCACCTTATGTGGTGCGGTGCTGAACCCAGTGCAATATGCGCGCTTTCGGGTATAAAATATCTATAAGGTTTCCGTCAATCCCTTAATTCCCTTTTTAACATTCATTAAAGCGTCGTTTCTTGCATTTATCGTATCAGGATGCAAAAAATCACCTTTTTTAAGCACATGCATTATGGTTAACTCGGCAAGCATTAAAATACAGCGATTTATATCTTCATAAGCAGCTTTTCTTGCTTCATGCAAATTACCAAATTTCCGTCCCGGTTCAATATAATCAGCAACAAACACAATCTTCTCAAGAGGGGTCATGCCCGCCCTTCCGGTACTGTGCCAGTATATTGCATCAAGAATTTCCCCGTCTGAAACACCATACTGCTCTGAAGCAATAATCGGAGCTGCAATCCCATGATGCAAAGACGGTGTGTTTATTAGAATGTCATCTACGATCAAACCTTTTTCTTCTACTAAAGCCAATACTTCGGCACTATTCAAATGTTTTGCACAATCATGCAAAAGCCCGGCTATTCCAGCTTTTTTTTGATCAATATTATAAAACCTTGCAAGCTTTATGGATTCCGCCATAACCCCTAATGAATGCTGAAATCTTGCAGGGCTTAATTCTCTTTTCAGTTTTGCTTTCATATCTTCAATGTTCATGTTTCACCTTTATATAAACCCTCATTCATTATATATCTGTAAACACAATCCGGTATCATATATTTTACTGATAGTCCTTCCTTGATTCTTTTGCGGATTTGTGTTGAAGAAATATCAATAAACGGGGAATCTGAGCATGCAATCTGAGCATTGTATTCCTGCCTGTAAAAATTTATCATATCCTGAAACTCCGCCATCGGTACATCAGGCCTGCCGGCAATAATTATGCCAGCCAGCTCAAAGATTTTATCTGTACTTCGCCATGTGCTGAAATTCATCAGAGAATCAGCGCCGCATATAAAACATATTTTTCTGCGCGGGTATAAATCAGTCAACATTGATAAGGTGTCAACCGTAAAGCTTTTACCCTGCCGGTTAAGTTCAATCCTGGAAACCTCAAATTTCGGATTGTTTTCTATGGCAATACTTACCATATTGAAACGATGCTGTGCAGACGCCAATTCTTCGCCGGTCTTGTGGGGCGGCATTTTTGCCGGGACGAATATGATTTTTTCCATGCTGAACTCACAGCAAATATATTCCGCAAGTATTAAGTGACCGATATGTACCGGATTGAAGGAACCGCCAAATACACCTATCAATTTCCACACGTCCTTAATCAGTATTTTCAATATGCCCAGCCGCGCAATCAATAGCCATGTCTATCAATTCATTTAACGTATATGACTGGGATCCCGGGATTAATATATGGCATTTTCCTATGGGAATCAATACTTTCAGCGCATCGGACGATGAAACGGCTTCCGCCATTTTTGGAGTTATTTCACCAAGCATGCTGTTGGCAGCAATAATTCCAATGCCACCAATTATTATGTCCGCCCTGTGCGCGTTGTAAACAATTGCGTTTTCACCGGTGGCAGCCTGCACTGCACCTGCTTTTTTCATAACAGCGGTTGCTGTCACATTTGTTCCCATCGCGATTATTTCCACATCATGTACTCTCTCTTTAAGCTTTTCTATTATAACCTTGCCCAATCCGCCGCCTTGTGCATCTATAACAACAATCTTCATATATTTCCTCCGTTTTTTGCATGGCAAAACAGTGTACTTCGATATTTGCGCCTGCATTGCAAACTACGATGTTTATTTCGGCGCAACAGCATACCTATGTGTTCCATCTGCATTGCAAACCATATTGCCTGTTGCGGGGCGAAACAATTTCACATGCATGAAGTGAAAGGTCTGACATCTTTTGCAAAACAACACCGGATTATACATGCAACGCAGGCTTTGTTACCTTACACAATGCAATAAGCACGCTTCAATATCTGTTTCTGCATATAAGCGAAAAAGGCAGATTTTAATATCTACCTTTTTATTCATTTCAATATCAGTCTTCTTCTTTTTCAGGGTGATACGGAAACAGTTTCATCAAAATTATAATCAGTACATAAAACAGAATCAATACCAGGAACACACCTGCAAGTCCATATTCCATCAGTTGAAGACCTAAAGACAAATCACTCATAATATCACCCTCCTTATAATGATAACAGCCATGGTACCAGGGCAAGAACCATTCCACCGGCAACGATTGAACCCAGCTGGCCGGCCACATTGGCACCAACAGCCTGCATTAATATGAAGTTTTGGGGATCTTCCTTCGTCGCCATTTTCTGAACTATCCTTGCGGACATGGGGAACGCGGAAATTCCCGCCGCGCCAACCATCGGATTAATTTTCTCCTTAACAAACAGGTTCATAAGCTTTGCAAGCATTACTCCTCCTGCTGTATCGAAAACAAAAGCCACAAGGCCCATTGCCAGTATCATTAATGTTGCGGGGCTTAAGAAGCTTTTATAATGCATTGTGGAACCTATGGTAATACCCAGAAGAAGGGTTACAAGGTTTGCAAGTTCATTCTGTGCTGCTTTTGATAATCTTTCAAGAACCCCGCACTCCCGAATCAGGTTTCCGAACATCAGGCATCCCACCAGTGAAACGCTTATTGGCGCGACAATACCTGCTATTATGGTGATAACAATCGGGAATAATATTAAAACTGTTTTTGAAACCTTTACATCCCTGTATTCCATACGGATCATACGCTCTTTTCTGGTTGTCAGAGCTTTAATAACAGGAGGCTGTATAATCGGTACAAGAGACATATACGAATATGCGGCCACCGAAATGGGTCCTATTAAGTGCCTGGCAAATTTTGAAGCCACAAAAATGGAGGTTGGCCCATCTGCCGCGCCAATTATGCCAATTGATGCAGCCGTTTTTAAATCAAATCCTAAAGATGGGAATATCTTGTTCATTAACAGGGCAACAATTATTGTAAAGAAAATTCCAAACTGTGCAGCTGCTCCAAACAGAATCATTTTTGGAGTTTTAAGTAGCGGGGAAAAGTCTATCATCGCACCCACTGCCACAAAAATGAGTACTGGAAACAGCTCAGTCAATATTCCCGAGTTGAAAAGTATCTGCAGAACTCCTGGTTCAACTTTATATGCTTGTCCGTTCTCAAAGACATAGTTTAGATTATTAACAAATATGTCCTTTAGCATAGGATTCTCTGCAACTATTTTTGTTACAGTGGCATCCAGTTCAGGTTCATATTGCCATATTGTCTTTAACGGCAAATTCACAAGAATTGCGCCAAAACCAATCGGTAGAAGCAGCATGGGTTCGTAGTCCTTTTTTATGGCAAGATAGATTAGTATCCCGCCTATTACATACATTACCAGGTACTCCCACCTAAACTCAAAAATGCCTTGAAATAATTGTCTGAATTGCTCCATAAGCTCTCCTTTCAAGCCGTTGGTCTGAAAAACACTTGTCAAACAGCGTTTTTTGAGTTTTTAAGACCACTGTATTTTAAGACTACAGAGTGTAATTTATTTTACTATGTAGCCTTCATCTTCAATAGTCTCCCTAATAAGTTGCGCATTTATTTTTTCATCATCGTATTCAATAAAAACTTTTTTATTATCTAAACTGACAATAACTCTCTCCACACCATTAATGCGCTCCAAAGCTTTTTTAATTTTCTCAACGCTGTCGGGACCCATATTTTCCACAGTTAATGAAGTTTGTGCTTCACTCATTTTTCCACCTCAAGAAGTGTAAAAACACTCGTGTCCATCCATTATTCGGCAAAAACCACTTAAATATTAAAAAAATTATCCTGCATCCTTAATTATTAGCATGAAATTTATTTCCCGCAACAAAATATAAGTATACCATAATGAATCGAAACAATTCAAGGGTCCGGGAAAATTTGTGCACGGCTCAAAGCCGCATTCCCCTAAGTTTCCTTTTATTTCATGGGGTAAGCGTCATACAAAGGGAGCAATACCGCTTATGTTTTCAATAATGTCACCTTTTGGAAATCCCATACTCATAAGCCTGTTTAAAATGTCTCTTTCCAAATCAGGCACATAAGCTTTCAATGCTTTAACATTGCCAATTATAGAGTAATTACCTAAGGATGATGGTATTAAAGCAGTCTCCCCTTTTTGCAGAGGCATGCTTTTTTCTGCCCATTTTATTTCACCATTGCCATCAATGCAAACAATTATATGAAAATGTCTGTCAAATGTGATCTGTTGTGTTTCACCTGATATTTTAAGGAGCTCAACACAGTAATATGGATTTGCTGCCAAAATTTTTGCCGTACCATCCGGTGACAAATTATATTCGATACCATTATATCTCATTTTTCTGCTTCCGGTATTAAAATCAATTACCTTTAAAGCTTTTTCAATGTGCAAAGGCCTGAGGTTACCCTTTGCATCCCTGCGGTTATAATCATACAACCTGTATGTGGTATTTGAGTTTTGCTGTATTTCGGCAAGCACAATTCCCTCTCCGATGGCATGGACCACACCTGCAGGAATATTAATAAAATCACCGGCTTTAACAGGCAATTTATTAAGATATTCTTCCACCATGTTTTCAGAAATAGCCTTTTTAAACCTTTCCGGTGTCATCCCGGGGATTACATCATATATTAGTGTGGCTCCTTCTTTTGCGTCGATTATATACCACATCTCATTTTTACCATATTCGTTTTCGTTTGCAAGGGAAAAATCATCGTCAGGATGCACCTGGACAGACAGTTTTGAATTGGCATCAATAAGCTTGACCAGCAAAGGGAATTTATTGCCGTGTGCTTTGGCCGAATCCCCCATAATCATGGGGCCAAATTCATCTATTAACGACTCCAGTGTTCTGTTTCTGAACTCACCATTATCAACAATGCTCATTCCATCGGGATGGCAGGATAATTCCCAGCTCTCTGCAACTATCCCCTGCGGGAGTGTTTTCCCGAGTTTTTGAAGATTTCTTCCGCCCCAGATATAATCTTTATAAACAGGTTTAAATTTAAGTGGATAAAGCATTATATGCACTCCTGTATAGTTTTTTCATCAGTATTATTACTTATTGATTTACAAATTATTTTGGTGTTTGCTTCGCATTCAATTTGTGACAACATGATATTTATATAAGCATATCAGTTTTTCAGGTTATGTACAATAACTTCATGCTCTGACAATACAAATACCTTTTTTTCATCAATAAAATGGATCTTTACGTTAAGCCCCGGAATGGAAACCGTATCGGTGTATTTGCCGGATGACTTGTAAAATGAAGCTGAGGAACCGGATATAACTGCCGCCATATTTTTAAAGGTTACAATACAATCAATCTTGTCATTTACGGTAATCCTGTTAATCTCCTTGCCACCGGGATCATAAAAACATAGAACATCTTCCTGGCCATGCAATGCAAAAATCGATCTGCCATCCTCAAATATTGCTGATGCAGAAATATATGAATTAAATTCCACCGACCACAAACGCTCCAGATTACTGTTATAGCACTGTGCATTATCCTCTCCCACAAATAGATTCAACTCAGGAGTATCAAGTATTACAGGATATAAACCGTCAAGCTGGATATCAGTAATAAGACCTGAATATAAGTTATCACTGTATTTTCTGAAAATTGTTGATATTTTGGTGGAATTCATGCCTATGCCGTTCAGAATAAAGTAACCGTCATCCTGCCCTGATATGACGGAATAAAACGGGTAATAGTCATCAATATAAAGAGAACCTAATTTTGTCGCGTTTTCGGGCGATATAAGATGAACCGTCCTTTTATATCCCGTGCTGCTCCAGGTTATCAGAAGAATATATTTATCTGAAATATCCCCGAAGGAAATATTCTCTTCCAGTACATCCTCAATAAGAAGCTTTCCTTTGTTTATAACCAGATAGGATTTTCCGTTATAATCGTAAACTAAAATCCACTGCCCCTTTGTTTGCAATACCGGCTGCATGATATCATGGGTAAGGTACCAAAGCTCTTCTCCTTTCCCGTTTAAAAGCCAGATATCACTGTCTGAAACCAGCTAAAGATTGCCCATATATGTGCCTGAGGCTTTAACATTAAGATTATCAAGCCTGACTGAGATGCTTTGATTTGCTTTTTTTTCAGATAACAGTTCATCAAATAACCCCTGTGGGTTAAATATTTCCCAGTCTATACTGCTTAAAGCTTCATTATTGAATGCGAAAAGAACTGATAGAACAATTATAGCTATCATTATGAAAAGAAATATGAATTTTAATACAGGCAGTTTTCTTCCATGTTTATCTTTTGTCATTTTCAGCCTTCCAACTAAACCGGAAAGCGCATGCTTATATCAGCTCTGTTTTTTGAGCATCAAACCTGCGCTTTTTCAGTTACTGTTCATACCCCAAGCCTGATTCAGATTTTGCCAAAGCTGCCCCGTATATTGCGCAATAACAAAAACAAGAGCTTTATTCTGCTAAAGTTTCCTTTTATTGCGCAATCCATATACAGAACCTGTGAACAGTATCCTTTTTTATTATTTCATTTTTGCTTCAAAAGAAATTTATATTGAGCTTAAATTATGCCGGTTTACTTCAGCAAGCCAAGTAATTCAACTGCTTTGGCATATTGCTTATCAATCTTTACCCGTAGGGCTTTTAATTCTTCATTCAATAACTTTCTTGTATCTTTGTCAATTATCCCGGTAGGATTTAAGCTTTTGCCCGTCTGGAATTTCTTCAGCGCATTTGATGTCTTTTCATCAAGAATATTGTCAGGAGCATCAATGTCATAGCCCATTACAGTCAGAATTTTCTCTGCGTTATACACATCATTTGCCGCATCATTAACCCTTATATCATCAGAAGAATCAAGAACCCGTATGCTTTGAATATCAATGCCGTTAACAGGCTCATAATTGTCAACGATGAAATCCGGTGTAATTCCGACACCATCTATCATCTTTCCCGACCTTGTAAGATAATGGCCTGTTGTGATTTTTATCCAGCCGATAAGATCCGATTCCAGAACATTAACCCCATGTTTGTTTATCCAGTCGTAACCGTCGACAATACTATCCCCGTAAATAGCCTTATATTTTTCATAAGCTTCCGGGGATAGAATGGGATACAGGTTTTGTACCACACCTTTTCCGAATGTTTTTGTTCCTACAAGAAATCCATCCGCGGAATCCTGTATGGCACTTGCCAGAATTTCAGAAGCACTGGCTGATCTTTCGTTTACCAGGACAGCCGGAATATATTTAGCCTTGGTCATATATGACTGGTACACAACATCGGTTGCGTCCTCTGACTTAAAGTCCAGCGTTGTTATAACTCCATTATGCACAAGGAGTCTTGCTATGCTGACCGCCTGGCCAACCTCACCGCCCGGATTGTTGCGGAGATCCAGCACCATTTTCCTGATTCCGATATCGTCCATTTCCTTAAGGGCCTGTTTGAAATAATGGGCACTGTTTCCGCTGAAAGATTCAAGTTTAATGTACATTATATCCCCGTCAACCAGCCAGGTTACAGGGCTGATATTAACAATACCCCGCTGAACGGGAATATATAATATTTCTTCCGAATTACCGCGAAGGACTCCGATTTCAACATAAGTCCCGTTTTCTCCCCGAATAAGAGACGCAATATCTGATACCGTGAAACCGGTAACATCAACTTTATCAACCTGAACGATTCTGTCTTTCACCATTATTCCGGCGCTTTCTGCCGGTGAATTGGAAAAGACCCTTGTAACCTGCGCACCTTCGGGCACCTGGATTATTTCCACACCAATTCCCTGATAATTACCTTCCATGGAGTTCATAAAATCTGCAGATTCATTCATATCAAAGAAAGTTGTGTAATCATCCATTGAATTTAATATTCCCCTAATGGCGCCTTTAAGAAGTTCTTCCCTGGGAATGTCCTTATAATAACGTTCCTGAACTGTTTCAATAATCTCATCAAGATAGTCGGAGTAACCAGCAGCATTTGATGGCAATAATATAACAAACTGCAATACTAACAATATCAGTACAAATGATTTTCTTCCAATTTTCCTCATAATCAGCCAGCTTTCCTTAATTTATTGGATTTTTCTACTGCCACGATGTTCAATGTATATAAATTCTACCATTAATGCTTATAGGTTTCAATCATAAATGTCTTATTTTAATCGAAAAACCTGTCACAATAATCCTTAACCAAGTCTTCACCCATATATCTTATCAGCCTGTATATAAGGGCCGACGCTCTTTCATACGTAAGAATGTCATTAGGTCTTAAATATCCCCTGCTGTCGCCCTCCACAAGTCCGATACGGAAAGCAACTTCTGCCGGGTTCCTTGCATAGGCGGGTATTTCGTCATTATCAATAAATGCAGTAATTGAATATGGGTAAGCCGCAAGGCCTTCAAGTCCGATGGCGCGTATTATCATTGTTATGGCCTCTGCCATGGTTATATGCCTGTCAGGCCTGAAATATGACTGTCCTGTACCCTGGACTATACCACGGGTGCTGGCAATCTTTATTTCATTATAAAACTGATCATCAGTATTAATGTCAGCAAATGGTGATTCCTCAACATTTTTCTGCCGTGATGCGGGTGTCCTTGCAGTGGTTGTCCTGGTAACAAGATCCGGATCTTCAGGTATATCCTTAATAGCCTTTACCAGCATGGCTGTAAAATCGCGTCTTGTTACATATTCCGCGGGATTGAAATTTTCCCCGGTTCCCGGAAGAACCTCAAGGCTGTACAGGATTTTTACCGGCTCTTCCGCCCAATGTCCCCTCAAATGTTTTAAATCCGGAACCATAAGCCTTGAATTGACCGGTTCTGTATTAAGGCCAATCCTTTCATTGATTTCACGGATTACATCAGTTGCAAACCCGCTTTTATCAAATTCGGGAAGATATGCGTTATATTCAAGAATACTCTCTTCCCAATCCTGTTCCACATACCCGCCCTCAAAGCTTATCTGCCACGGCTCATTCTCCACGTATTTAAAGCTTTTTTTTGCTACATTGGAAACAGATACCCTGGCAAAGCCGTCCCAGGCATAAGCTTCACCATCAAGGACAGGCTCATATTTAATACTGAGATCCACTGACGCGGCTTTTGCGGAACTCCAATATTGATCGTATCCGTATTGCCTGCCTTTCATTTCGACACTCACAGTTCCGCCCGTGCTTATATTATATGTTTTTTTAATGGTATATTCACCTGTATTATAGTTCACGGCAGGCTGAGGATCAGTAATTCCCGATCTGGTAAAATCATACTTCCTGAGATTGTATATTACACCGTTAATTCTTACAACCTCCACGGGAACTTTGGTTATTACGCTTTTTTCAACAGTCTGTCCCCTTTCCTTTTCATCCGTATGGTTATCCATAACTATAACCCGGGTGATGGATGCATCCTGTTCGATATTACTCAAATCATATCTATATGTTGTTGTGGTTTTTCCCTGTCTCGCGCTTTTTTTTACTTTAAGCGTACCTTCCATTATTACAGGAACACCGCTTAGAAAGCAAACTTCACGGTAGGCATAGGTTCCGTCTTCATAGGGATCCGCTGCCGATACACCTCCCTCATACCCCATTGAGCCCGGATAGGCATGGGAATAAATTGAATTTGAAAAAAACACGCAGAGCAACATAATCCATAATACTGTTTTCAGTATCTTTTTATGTTTCATTTCAATACCTCCGGTTATTTGGTCAATAAGACTCTGCCATGACAACGAATGCGTCAACACCTGAAACGGAGCTGATTACGGTTATTCTGTCGCCTTTCTCCAGCGCACTCCTGTCTGTTATTTTACCGTTTTTTATGATTACAGCATTTTCCGGTAAACCAAACCTTGTTTCCTGTTTGTTGTCCCAAAGCCAGGTTTCCCTGTTAAACAGCTTAACTTCAGAAATTACTACCGCCTGTGCCTGTGTAATTATGTGTCCGAATGAATCTTTTCTCTCACCTTCCAGCTCCGATATACGCCCCCTGTAAACCACATCCCCATACGGAGCAGTACTGATTTGAATTGCTTTGCCCTCCCGGGCAAGAACATAAATCGTCCTGTTCTTATAGCTGTTTTCCCCCTCATCATCAAACTCGGCAAGGTCGGTTCTGCCACCGTCATCAAACAAGCGTGTTACCATCGGATCAATTGTAAGGGTCTTTTGAACATTTACAAACTCCCAGTCGGGCATGTTGAATTGAGAGAATGACTCGAGAGTTACACTGTTTATCTTGTCAATACCGGATATCCTTCCGCGCAATAAGGCAAGCCCAGTGTCTTCCGCAGGCTCTCTTATCCATAGCACATCTGCCCTGATTGAGCCGTCAGATGAGCTGCTGCAGGCAAAATGTGCCTCATCCTGGCTTCTTACCTGGTTTGGCTCTAAAAGTTTTCCTCCCTTAACTATTAATGTATTTTCACCATATGATACAGGTTTGCTTTCATTCAGCAACGTTATAATACCGCGGCCGGGCAGAGATTCAGCAATTGTATCACTTATCAATCCTGTATTGATGCTGTCATTCACAACAGTTGCGCGAATTACCACATCATTGCCCAAAAGGTTTTTTCCGGTCGCAAAGTATACAGTCCCGTTTGCATCTTTCGGAATCTCCGGCTTGTAATCCTTTTTTATATCAAGCTTTGTAATTCCCTTAACATCAGCCTGCCACCACAGGCCGTCCTTAAAATACTTCATTCCGGATACCACTAAACTGTTTCCCGCCTCGTCATAATAATTGAGCTGCGCTTTGTATACTCCACTTATGACAGGGTTTTGCGTGCTGATTGTTACTTCACCGACTATCACCTGGTTACCGCTTGTTTGAAGCAGTATCCGGATATCGTCCCCTTCCTTGATATCATCTGCGCTGACACGTTTTCTGTCTTTGAACACAGGTGTGTTTTGTGATATGCTTATCACCTGGTATGTACCGTCGCCTTTTTGAATCTGCAGTGTGTTGCTTCCCTTTATCCTCACTTTTCCATAAACCGGATAAAAATTATCAGTACCGCTTATTACTGTTATATTGCCCTTTTCATCCAGTTTCAAAAATACACTGTCACCGGGGTTTATATCGTCAATTGAAGCAGGGCTGCCATTCTTATAAACCTCTACGTTGTCAATATTGATGTATGAAAAAGTACGGTAACTTGAAAGGCTTTTACCTTTGTCCAGCAATGTTCCCGAACCGTCATAGAAATACAAGGTTACATACCCCAGCGCCGGATTGTTTTCCTCAAGTATTCCGCTGATGATACCCGACTCCTGCAAAAGCTCCAGGTTAACTTTCTCCATTGCCGTAACAAGATTATTTTCCATTGTTAAGAGCATTAAAGACTGAGGTTCTATGTCTTTTAACGACTTCTTTACAAAATCAATATATATGAGGGCATCCCTGCTGACAGACAGGATTTCCTCCCTGCCCCCGGTCTTTATGCTGTTGAGGCTTGATTCATCAATCATTCTTACATCCGAAAAGGGGACATCCATAATGATTTCGGTTTGGATTCTGCCGGCCGGTTCATCCACGGACAAAATTCTTACCAGCTTATGTACGGTCGTTTTGGTGGAATTCATTACAGTAACATACAGAACTCTGCCATTTTGCATTATATATGTGATTTCCTGCCCCTCTTTCAATGCGGTTTCATCTTTCAAAACGTCTGTCTCGTTCACAATTGTACCGGTTTTTTCAGTATTTATGTTTCCGCTGATTTCATTTAAGCTGCCGGAATCCAGAGGATATATGAAACGGAACTGATCCAGTGTGCCGTTGCTTTTTCTTACATTTATCAGTTTAATCTCAGTGTTTTTCCCGTCTGCTTTATCAGTAAAACTTTTTATTGATTCAATGGTTCCTTTGGATTTTTCCATGCCTAACCCTGGAAATATCAGGGGCTCTGCATTTTTTATAATCTGTGCCGCCATTTCACGGGTTACCGTGTCTTTGGGAAGAAATCTGCCGTTATTGTCCCCGCTCATAACCTTATTCTGCAACAACGCTTCTATATAGGGAATACGGTGGGGATTCGCCTGGTGCCAGTCGTTGTAACTGTTAAATAAATGGGTATGCTCATTAACAGGGGTTAAACCCAGGACACTGGCAATATAATAGGCAAAATCCTCCCTTGTGACAGGACTTTGCCGGCGAAAATCGCCTGAGCCGAGGCTTCGCTGATCCGCGGCAAATGCATCATCATATTCCTCCTGTGTTATTATTCCGTCATTTAAAGCAAGCTGGATATATCCGTCCGACCACATGTCGGGCGCATAGTTTTTTTTATCTTCCCTGGCAAGATCCAGAGCTTCAGCTGCCAATTGCGCCTCCGCTTCCCTTCCTGCCATATTATAAGCAATGGCAATAGCCTGTTCCACCGAGAGGCGATCCCTTAACCCGAAAATTCTGTTGCCATATCCTTTTAACAACTCCAGCGCGCCGGTCTCCCAGATGGCGCTTTTAGCCCAGCTGTCTGAATTTTTAACATCTTCGTAATCAAGGTTTTTCAATATTGCATCTGATGATTCAATGCCTGTGAATATACGAGCCGGTGTTTCAGCCGCAGCTTTTGCCGTAAATGGCATAAAAATGAAGAAAAGAATTATCAAAGACATATATTGCCGTAATTTCTGACTAAACATAAACTCACCTTATCCATTATATAAAAACCAGATTAAAATCATATCTGTCCTTTTATTTTTATCGGAAATAAGACATTAAAAATGAAGTGAATTAAAATCAGAAACAATACTGTATTGTAATCATATGTTACCGTTCACACACTGATTCAGCTACTGATCATGTCAGATATTGTGCAAGTGGAATAAAAGGATTGCACTTGACAATATAGAAACCTGTTCAGCTACTGATCAGGCCAGATATTGTGCAAGAGTGAAAACAAGAGCTTCATTCCGCTGAAAATTCCATCTATTGCACAATATTCAGAACTCGTGAACAGTATCAATCATATACAGCATCGTAAAGTTATTTAAAAAATGATTAAACGCAAAATAAAAAAGCCGCCTGTAATGCGGCATCAGATTCCTGTATAAAAACTACGATGGCGGCACCGGTGCAAAAGCCCAGCGAATCACCTGGGAATTTATATATTCCTCGGGTATTTTAATGATATTCAATGAACCAACAAAGGGAACTATATATGATATTGCGACAAACACGACAAAACAGCCAATGATGGTTCCAAGCACCAGACCTATTGTTTTATTTGTGGTGCTTAAGAAATTGCTGGCGGATATAATATTATTTATTATACCTGTAACTATGGTTATTATCAGTTTTACAATAAGAAACAGCGCTATAATGGCTATAACTTTAAGAACAGCGAAAACCAGCATATCGGTTATTGACGTAACAACGTTGCTGATGGCCTGCGCTCCGGATTGCAGAGGATTTACATTGTCAAACAAATGATGGAATATTTCATTATCCTTAAAAAACTGCTGAAGCTCTGCGTTGCTTTCAATGAGCTGGTTGCCGTTCTGGAATTTTGAAAAATCAATGGACTGGCTGAATGCAGGTATTGAAAAACCCGAATACGCATTTTCCAAAGCTTTTGCAATAGTCTCTCTTATTTTGGTTTTTTCCATAACAAGCAAGGCAACAGGTTCTGCAAACAAAACGGCGCAAATAACAGCAATAACATAACCCGCAAGACTGAAAACAGCACCGATAAGACCTTTTATGTAGCCTATGAACGCAAAGAAAAATATAATGCCGATAATAGTAAAATCAACCCAGTTAAGACCAAGCTTAAAAATATAATTTGCTGCAAGAATGGCTGCCAACAAGAACAACTGCATATATAAAGGTATTTTGTCTGTTCTGGTTTGTTTTTTACGAGCATTTCCATAATCGCTCAAAAGCATAATAACCACCTCAAATTAAGACTATTGGT
>JAAYGP010000210.1 GCA_012727625.1 Clostridiaceae bacterium | reverse complement strand
GGGTTAACACCGCTTTCCCCCTGTATCGGCTCAAGCAAAACAGCACAGGTGTTGCTGTTGATGGCTTCTTCCATTGCCTTAAGATCATTGATGGGTACTTTCAGAAATTTGGGTGTGAGCGGAGAATAAGGCTTTTGGTATTTCTCCTGGCCGGTTGCCGCTATTGTCGCTAAAGTTCTTCCATGAAAGGATTTTTCAAGGGTTATGATTTCAAATTTATCGCTGTAGCCTTTCTTGGTAAAATACAGCCTGGCAAGTTTAATTGCTCCTTCATTTGCTTCTGCGCCGCTGTTTGCAAAAAACACCCTGTCAGCGCAGGAGTTTTCAACAATCAACTCTGCAAGATTAGCCTGCTGCTCAATGTAATAAAGATTTGAGCAGTGAATAAACTTCTGAGCCTGGCTGCATATTGCTTCCACAATGGCCGGATGGGAATGCCCCAATGCGCTGACAGCGATACCTGAGAAAAAGTCATGATATTCATTACCGTCCAGATCCCACAGGGACATGCCTTTTCCATGGGCAAAACAGACGGGAACACGATCGCCGAAAGTATTCATATAATACTTATGATCCTTTTGTATTATCTCTTTAAGCGTCATAAAAAACACACCTCCAAAAACACCGTCAGCTTTGTAAAATTAAACATTCAGTTGCGGATATGAAAACACCATATTAATATCCAAATACAACTGCAATTGCCGGGTCATAATAATAAACCAGGATACATTTTATAATTATACATTGAAATGTATAAAAATACAACAAAAAATTCCCTTTAATCTTTCATTCGCTTTGCTATAACCCGGGCTACGTGAACTCCGCTGGCAGCAGCCTGCGACAGTCCGCGGGTAATACCGGCGCCATCGCCGGATGCAAAGAAGTTTTGAAGGGGTGTTTCCAGCTCATTGGTCAGCTGAAGCCTTGAGCTGTAAAACTTAACCTCCACGCCATAAAGCAAGGTATCATGGTTTGCGGTTCCCGGAGCAATTTTGTCAAGCACATGGATCATTTCCATAATATTGTCCAGATGCCGTTTTGTAAGAACCAGGCTTAAATCACCGGGAGTGGCATCCAGTGTGGGTTTGGTAAAACTTTGTTTTAACCGGTGATCATTTGTTCTTTTTCCCTTAATCAGGTCACCAAAGCGTTGAACAAGGACTCCTCCACCAAGCATATTCGAAAGCGAGGCAATTCTTTTGCCGTATTGATATGGCTCATTAAAGGGTTGGGTAAACCTGTTGCTGACTAAAAGCGCAAAGTTGGTATTTGGACTTCTCAGCTTTTTATCGGTATAGCTGTGCCCGTTTACTGTAATAATTCCGTCAACATTTTCACTGACCACATATCCATAGGGATTCATGCAGAAAGTTCTTACAATATCACCATACTGCTTTGTGCGGTACAGAAATTTGGCTTCGTACATGACGTCTGTAATGTGTTCGAAAACTGCAGCAGGCAATTCAACCCTGACACCTATGTCCACCTGGTTGTTAATAAGCGACAGACCAAGATTTCGGCATTGTTCGGAAAACCATTCGGCGCCGGAACGGCCCGGTGAAGCTATCAGATATCTGCACGTCAAAATTTTACCGTCTTTCATTGCAAGAGTATGTTCCCGGCCCTTTTTCTGAATGGTCTCTACCTGAGCATTACAGACCAGTTCAAGTTTTTCGCTTAAGTAGTCAAACATTCTTGATAAAATCAACCTGTTGTTTTCTGTCCCCAGATGCTTGACCGATGCCGACAAAAGATGCAGGTCATGGCCGAGGGCAGCTCTTGATATTTCCCGTGCCTGGATTGTTTCCGTGGAGAAACGCTCTTTGGTGGCTCCAAACTGAATATTTATATCATCTACATATTCAATAAGCTGCATAATGTAGTCATCATCCAGATAATCATTCAGCCAACCGCCGAATTTGGTGGTAAAATTATATTTCCCGTCGGAAAAAGCACCGGCTCCTCCGAAGCCATTCATAATGTCACAGGTTTTGCAGTGAATACAGGAAAGAACTTTTTTGGATACTATGGGGCAGTTCCTGTGATAAATATCATTTCCCTGTTCAAGCATAAGAATGTCCGCGCCGGGAATCAGTTTTGACAATTCATAACCGGCAAAAATACCGGATGTTCCGCAACCAATAATAATAACATCATATGAGTTTTTTTTGATAATTTTCATCATCTCCTAACAGGAACAATAATGACCTGACAAAAATCAGGTGCATAATGGGAAAACCCTATTTTTTCATTAACTTAATACAGCTTAAAGTTAACAGGCAATTTATTATAGCATATATTCACGCGGCTTCATAGGCGGGACGCATATTCGGTTAATCTGACATCCCTGAACGGTTATTGTTCACAGGTTCTGTGCCATAATTTCAAATCTCGCGCGAATGAAAGTCAGGGATGAAAAATTAGCAAATTTATCATAATTATTAATTGAATTTTACAGATAAATGATATACACTGGAAACATAAAACCTGACTTTAGGAATAAAAAAAGAAAAATGGTGCTAAACCTCAAAATTTGAAGTTTAGCATCTTTTTTATTTGTGACTCATTGAAAAAATAGTTGGTAAGTGGAAGTTTCAGCTCATCTGC
>JAAYGP010000209.1 GCA_012727625.1 Clostridiaceae bacterium | reverse complement strand
TAACTTTTGTTACCGTGTGATTGGCGCGGAAGAATTTATGCTTAAAATCAAACTGAGATTCTCTAACACCGAGACATTCACTGCGCCGCATCCCATAAAAACCGCCAAGTAATATGGGAATTTCAATAATATCACCTACAATAAATTCAATATAGTATTGCATCTGTTCGGCATTCAGTGTGGCTGCATTATATTTTTCGATTTTGTGTAAGGTAATTGCACTGTTTGGGTTTACACTAATCATTTTTTTGCTGATAGCGTAATTCAATGTCTGGTTGATAACTGTGTAATCTTTCGCAACTGTAGATTTTTTCTTGCCGTTTTTAAGCCGGTAAGCGTAATGCCCTTTGAGCAGGTCAGGTGTAACTTCTTTGACAGTGCACCCATAAGCCTTGAATGTCGGATACAAGTTATGCTCTATGTTCTCTGCATATCCAGCCCAGGTATTTAGCTTAATTGTCTTATCAAAATTAAAGTCTTCACCTACAACGATATTATCCGGATGTCTGAATTCAAGCCACTCTTTTAATAAATCTGCGAACAAGGGATTTTCCGAATGATCATCATCAGCTTTTTCCTGAGCGATGTTCTTTTCAGGTGTTTCATGGGCAGAAGTCTTATCAGTCACACCATTTTTCAAATCAAGCGAATATTGAATTCTGGTAGATAGACATTTGCTTTCGGCTTCTGCTTTATTTTCATCAATTGCAGGAAGTCCTGTTGAAATCCAAAGTGGCTTACGCTTTCCGTTCTTATCCTTCCGGTTAAGAACGGTATAATAATATCCCTTCTTTGATGTTATGAATCCTCCTATCAATTCATCCTCGGTTAATCTGACCATTTCTAACATTTTGGTGAGTTCCATATGGTTCCTCCTTTCAAATTATTCACTCACCTGCCGTTGACATGATGAGTGTAACATAATATAAAAGGCTCGTAAAATGTGCAAATATGATATCTATTCGTTGCTCACACCTATCCTCAGATAGCTTAATAAAAAAGGCTTGGGAATTCTATATGAGCGCCCAACTTTTAGACACTCAATTTTATTTTCTTGTATCAAACCGTATCCTGTCTTTAGGCTAATGCCAAGAATTTCACACATTTGCTTCATGTCAAGCACATCGGGGTATCTCTTTAACATAATCCGATAGGCTTTTTCTTGTGATAATTTTTCATTAGCCATGCTTAAGCCCCCTTTCCGTTTTTAATCCTATACTATTTAATGTTACTTGTAATTTAATACTAATTTTCCCTATATTTCTTATATGGTTTATTCCTGAGATTCGCAGTATCAGGGGTTACGCCTCTGGTTGGATGCACATATATACTTTCATATAGGCGTACCCCCTAATCTGCGCTTCTGTTTTGGTTCTATCTTAGTTTATGTATTTATCCAGCAGGCAGTGGTTGCCCGCCTTCATAGGAATTTCACCTCCCCGTCAGCGACCGGGGCGCACTCTGGGACCTAACCTCGACTGTACGCAAGTATCATTATCCCTCCGTATGTGTTATCGCCTTAAATGTAACCACATTTATTTATTGCATGGGTATTTATCGCTTACACCTTACCTTCATCTAATCCGTAAACGGCATCGATCCATCAGCTGCAATCCAGCATATGCCTGACAGGTGATCTTGGCGTACCTGCAATCTGGCTTTCCTTTACAGGACATACGGGGAAAGTACCGGACAAAACATCTATTCATTTATCAAAGAACGCTTGAGGGGGTAGTATATGTCCCTCTATTAATCAGCAGATTTTTTAGGCAAAAGTAAACCCCCTTAGAGAAATTTTTTTAAATATTTTTCTATACTTTTTAAACCTTGCTCAATGGAATGTGCTACAGCAGGTTTACTCACACCTTCAATTCTGGCTATTTCTGCTTTATTCATTCCGAGAAAGAAATAAGCATAGATACGTTTTGCCTGTTTTTCCGGTAAACTATTAAAAGCAGCATACAATTCCTTCTTACTTAGTTTTCGCTCATAGATTTCTTCCGGTGATAATACAAGCAATACAACATCTTTTTCAATGTTGTCGCCAGCATCAAGGGAATAATATGCATTGTAGATACGCCTGCGTTCAAAGTCTGCATGCTCTTTTCGGTTAAATTGCCTGAATAGCTCTGCTATTTCATCCGGAACATCAATGAAAAAGTCAGATTGGTAGAAAGGATAGTAATCTCTTAAATTGATTATCTTCATACTTGAAACCTCCGCTTTGATTTTTTTATGTGAAAAAACCAAAACAGAGGGAGGGGAACGGCGTCCAGGTGGATATTTTATAAGTTGAAGAAAATGGGGCTTGTCCAATTGAAAAGGTTGTAGAAATAAGGAAGGTAGTTTTAAAGTAATTAGTCGAAAATACAAGTATTTTGGCAATAAGAAAACCGCAATTTGTTTATTACAAATTGCGGTTTTCAAGGTTATTTGGCATATATTAAATTGCGGGATAATTGGAAGTCGCAATTTATCCCATAAGAATAGAGGATATATATCCCCTATTAAACTTGCTATTTTGGCGATTTTAACATGGATTTATTTCTCATCTGTAAGCACCTCACTCACTTAAAAAACGAAAATAAAAACAATGATCAAGATAATGTTCATATCATTGTTATATGTTGTCGAAAACAGTCAGCTTATTTGTTGCCCCCAGTCCTCATAGTGAACCTTCAGCACTAAGTGATGAGAGTTATGCTTAACAGAAAAAACCTGCCGCTAAAATTGGCAGGTGTAGACATGTCTTCATCTGCGGCAACCAGGCTATCATAGTACCGGTAAGTACCTTAGACCCTATGGCTTTGCGTCCCTGCCTTTAGACAGGTTTGCCCTTAGCGCTGATTATTTAATTGTTATTTGCATATTGGCACTTTAGCAAATAAAATTAAATTAGTTATAGTCAGTTGATAAGAAAATGCACAATATAAATATCTATAATAATGCCTTGAATCCAATATTAAATCATCTTACATGAATTCTGTTGACAATAGCATGAGACAAGCTAAGATGGCTCACGCCAAAATCTTCTTCGTAAAATTGTCCTCCATTTCCCACTTTTATTTATTAGACGTAAGAATATGGAAAATGGTTCCGGCTTAGGAATATACAAAATTGGAATTCAATTAAAAAG
>JAAYGP010000208.1 GCA_012727625.1 Clostridiaceae bacterium | reverse complement strand
CGCAATAAAATCCTCGGTAATAATGTCAGATTGCTTCTCAAGCCTGCTCACTTCCATTATGGCATCCATCAGCATATCTTTAAAGCTTGTTTTTTCAGCCTTATTTCCTGTTTGAGTATTTTGCACAGGAAAGGCCTGACTTACAGAGGACAAGCCTGTTATGTTCATTGCCTCACTCTCCTTTAAAAACCATCAGGCCAGGTGTATCACCCGGGATCATTTTCCGATTTCAAGAGCTTTGGATGCCATCGATTTTGTGGCGTTAATGGCCGTAACATTGGCTTCATATGCCCTGGTTGCTGAAATCATGTTGACCATTTCGGTTACTACGTCAACATTGGGCATCTGAACCATACCGTTTTCATCCGCGTCAGGGTGCCCGGGATCGTATATGCTCTTAAACGGCGTCTGATCCTCAACTATGCGTGAAACGCGGACACCTCCGCCTGAAAAGTATTTTTTGCCTGCCTTTGACAGATAAGACGAAAAAGGAATATTACCGCCCTGTTCCTGAAATATTACTGTTTTTCTCCTGTATGGAGTTCCATCCTCTGTCCGGGTTGTATTAACATTTGCCAGGTTTTCGGATATTGTGTCCATTCTAAGCCTTTGGGCAGTTAACGCCGAAGCGCTGTTTTCCAATGCACTGAAAAAACCCATGTTTTAATTACCTCCCACGAATGACGGATCTGATCTTGCCAAACTGACCGTTAATACGCTGAATAAGCGTGTTGTACCTGAGGGAGTTGGCAGCAAGCTTCGCCATTTCCCTTTCTATATCGACATTGTTGCCGTCAAGACGGTAACTGTAATTTTTATGATCTTCAACCACCTTAATTTCTCCGGATCCTTGTATGCGTGTTTTACCTTTTGAAATGCGGCTGTTTTTCATTTCTGAATTCAAAAATTCCTCGAATTGTACTTCTTTTCTTTTATAACCGGGTGTGTCAGCATTGGCGATATTATGTGAAATGATTTCATTGCGAAGCCATGCGGCATCCAATGATCTCTCCAGATTATTCCTGGGGAAGAGCAATTTGTTCAGCATTTCCATCACCTCTTAAAAGAATGTACATTCTTTTTTCTCTTATGTTAAAAAATATAAGGCTAATAGCCCGTATCACTGATATTATCGGCAAAAGGAATATTTTATCATAATAATCTAAGCATATATTAACACAATGTTTTTGAAAATTCAACAAAGTTCATGCGAAAAGGTTGAAAAAACTGCTATTTTTGTTACTGTTCACACCCAAATACAGTTGCTGATCAGGTCAGATATTGTGTAATCGAAGGAAACTTTAGCGGAATGAAGCCTGGAGATGTATATCTGTTATAAATTTTTTATTTATAAAATACAATTATTTGAGGCACAATAAATTCGTTGAATTTCGTTTATTATTCATAATTTAAAAACTCAATGAAATAAATTATCTTAAAATGCGGTAAAAACTTGTATTTTGAGCCCACATTGCAAATTCCCGGTATAAAAATTTTTAATATCAAAAAATGCACCAGTTTCGCCATAACTTACTACTCATATATACAGACTAAACAGCCATAATAAGTAGCGAGGAGGTGAAAAAAAGATGGCAAAAAACAACTCAAGAAGCAAGACTCAATTTGAAAATATGAAGTATGAGATTGCCAGTCAGTTAGGTATCAACCTGAAGCAAGGTTATAACGGTGACCTTACTTCAAGGGAAGCCGGAACAATCGGTGGTAACATAGTTAAGAAAGTTTTCCAGAGCTACACCGGTAATCAGTACCCTCAGTATGATACAAACAACAATAAGTAATGTCATGCATAACCCCTTTTATGAAGCATCCGGCGGGTTATATACAATTTGCCCTGAATCGCAAACTGAACTTGTCAATCAAAACAACGGGAACCTAAAAGGGTTCCTGTTGCTTCGTAACCGTTTCTTTTTCGAGCTTTTTTTCCTTTTCCCTGTCCTTTTTCTCCGTGTCAGGCTTTTTCTGAATCAATGGTGTAATTTTATCAAGCAGGTTGGGTATAAAATCCATAATACGATCGATTGTAGTATTATGTTCAACGGGTAAAAGTTTTATTGTATTGTTTTTCCCGACAACCATAAACGCCACAGGATGAATTGTAACGCCTGCCCCGCTTCCTCCGGCAAAAGGGAAATTATCTTCCTGGGAGGCCGATTTATAATCTTTCCGGCTCTGATAATCACCGCCTCCTGCCGCAAAACCGAAAGCCACCCTTGAAACCGGGATTATTACAGTGTCATCGGCAGTCTGGACTGCATCTCCTACAATTGTATTAACATCCACCATGTCGCGAATGCTTTCCATTGCGGTTTTCATTAGTTCATCTATAGGATGCACTTCCATACACACACCTCCATCAATATATGTCCTGTATTATCCTTAACTTTTATGTGTAAAAATATTCAGATTTGTTCAATTCTTTTCCTCTGACTTACGGGTTTTGATAATATCGAACAGTAACAGCCAGAGTATTTTATATATTGCTGCCCTTAAGACCAAATGAAATTTAAAATTATTCCCTGCATTATGAAAATCAGGCCTGAGCCTGAAACTTTGATGCTCAAGTCTGAAACGTTCGTTCAGGATAATTAATAATAATTGCCAAAGCGCCATAAAAATCCCGAAAAATATTGCATTAACGGCCGCATCGCCAATGGAATAGGTTCCCTCAAGCTCAAGTTTCTCAACATGTATAAGCTTCAGCTTGCGTTCCAGTAAAGCACTTTTCAGCAGATTCAGATATTTTCCTTCCTTTGATCCGGTGCCTTTCCGTACCTTGTCCCGCTTCTGCCTTTCTTTTTCACCACCGCTTTTTATTGCAAACACGGTAATATATTTTAATATGCTGCCTGTAATCCTGTACGCGAAAATATTATCACTGAAATTCAGCACAACTGATATTCTTGCGCTTGTTAATAACATTATGGCTATGAAAAGGCCAACCAGAAAAAAAGGATAAAAAAAAGCGAAAAGGTTCATTTATTTCACCTCACCGCTATTTTATCCATATTAATCCAAAATATTCTATATAAAGCGAATGCCAATTTCAGATGCTCGCCCTGAAATTCATTAAGGAATCAGCGTCATGTGTAAGAATTTAATCCAGTGGTATGGTCTCAATTGTAGTTCTTATATCATTCATATCAACCTGGGGCAGATCACTTAATGAACTGAAGCCAAAAACCCTCAGGAATTCCTCTGTTGTTCCATAAAGCTTTGGTTTTCCGGGACCGTCCTGACGGCCCACCTCCTGGATAAGGTTCTTTTCAACCAGATTCATAATAACGTTATCAGAATTAACTCCCCTGATTTGCTCAACCTGTGCTCTTGTAACAGGCTGGTGATAAGCGATGATCGCAAGGGCTTCATATGCGGCTTGTGATAAACCCTGTTTTCTGCGTCCCGTTCCCAAATGCAGAATATACTCCTCATATTGAGGCTTTGTGCACAGCTGATAGCTTGTACCCAATTGACGCAGCATAATACCCCGCGCTGAAGTTTTATACTTCATTTCCATATTGGAAAGTATGCTCATTGTTGTTTTTTTATCCTGCCCTATAATTTCAGACAGCTTTTCAACGGGCACAGAATCTCCCGCGGCAAACAGAACGGCTTCCAGAATATTTTCAATTTCCCGTAAATCATTCATTGTATCAGCCGGCCTCCATCTGCTTTTTTTCTTTTCTCTGCATGTATATTTCCCCAAAAGGCTTATACTGGCGGATAGTCGCCTTACCGGCCCTGGCTATTTCCAGGGCGGCGAGAAAACCTGTGGCAACTTCCAGACGTGACATTCTTTTAATGCTGTATATTTTTGAAAAGCACAGCCTTACATTCTGTTTCAAACGGTTTAACAACTCTTTGATTTTCAGCTTGAGCGATACTTTTTCCTGCTGCAGTATCCGGTTCATTTTGTGCGAAACATCATCCTGCCGGTCGATATAGTTCTGAATTACTTTCTGATAGCATTCCTTCAATAATCCCGGTGATACCTCAAGTGTAATTTCGTAGGCTGACTCGGGAAGAGCTTCAGGCAGTTTGTAAAAGACATGGCTCCATTCATTTTGCCTTTCTTTTAAAATGGCCGCAAACTCTTTTGCTTTTTTATACTCAACAAGTTTTAATATTAACTGTTCCCTGGGATCAATCTCCTCGGCCTCCTCTTCGCGGCGGGAGGGCAAAAGAAGCCTGGATTTAATATGCAAAAGAGTGGCTGCCATCACCAAAAATTCACTGGTAATCTCAAGATCCAGCTCCTGCATGGCAAAAAGATAGTCCATATATTGATCGGTGATTTCAAAAATGGGAATATCGTATATATCAATCTTGTTTTTTTCAATCAGATAAAACAACAGATCGAAAGGTCCTTCAAAATTCTCCAGTTTAATAGTACAGGCATCATACAAACAACTTTTCATTTGTATCTCCCTATCAGGCTATATCCAGTCAATTTTCATGGCTTCACGCACTTCTTCCATGGTTTTTTCAGCAACAGCCCTGGCTTTCTGGTTTCCTTCCCGGATTATATCCTTTATATGGTCCTTGCGTTTTAAGACCTCAAGACGCTTTTCGTATATCGGCGTATGGAACTCATCAATTTTTGCCGCAAGTTTCCGCTTGCATTCCCCGCAGCCTATTTCCCCCGCTCTGCATTGAGAGTCAATTTTGGGTACTTCTTCCCCGTTGAATATTTTATGGAAAGCGAAAACCGTGCAGACTTCAGGATGCCCCGGATCAGTTTTTCTGATACGGGCAGGATCCGTCACCATGTTCATTACCTTTTTCTGAACTTCTTTCGGTGTGTCGGAAAAAGCAATGGTATTTCCATAGGTTTTACTCATTTTTCTTCCATCAAGACCCGGAAGGACTTTTGCTTTGGTTAATAGCTGCTGCGGCTCGGGAAATACCTTTTTATAAAGAAAATTAAACCTTCTGGCTATTTCTCTTGACAGCTCCAAATGGGGTATCTGATCCTCTCCAACAGGAACGAAATCCGCCTTGTACATGAGAATATCGGCAGCCTGAAGACACGGATAACCGAGAAAACCATGAGTTGTAATGTTTTTCTCTTTTATCTGTGATAGCTGATCCTTATAGGTTGGGTTCCGTGTTAACCAGGACAGCGGAGTTATCATTGACAACAACAAATTCAACTCTGCATGTTCCTTTATTGAACTTTGAAGAAAAAACACACCGCGTTCCGGGTCAAGCCCGGTGCTGATCCAGTCGGCGATCATTTCAGTAATATTGGATTTATAGTTATCGGTGTCTTCATACCCCGTTGTTAACGCATGCCAGTCAGCAACAAAATAATAGCAGTTGTATTCATCCTGCAGACGAATCCAGTTTTCCAGGGCGCCGAAATAATTTCCCAGATGCAGCCCCCCTGTGGGACGCATACCGCTTAATATTGTTTTCTTCATTGAAGCCTCCGTTTGCTTAACTAAAGTGTATCGTTTCCGAATCATATATTATATTAACGCAAAAGCTCGTTAAAGTCCAGATCATGTTTGCATGTGTCACGCACCGCAAACCTTGGCTGTTACTGTTTCAGTAGCCCTCGGTCCTATGCCCCTGTGCCCGGAGCCCGCTGGCAAAACCATTGGTTCCTCACGCATAAACAGCGGGTGGTTGCACTATACAAACAGCCCGATCAATTTATTGGATATCCATATCATGCTTTCAGCTATGGGGTTTGTAAAAAAACCAAGTATGCTGCCCAACACGCCGGGAAAAGCAATAACTATAAACAGAAAAACCATGCCTATGGTTCTTTCATGCTGCATAAAGCGGAAATACATTTCCGATGGAAGAACACCTGATAATATTTTTGAGCCATCCAGGGGTGGTACGGGCAACAGGTTAAAAATCGCCAGGTTCAGATTTACAGCAAAAAATAAACGCAAAAAATCAAGAATATACATCAAAGGCTTGTTGCCGCCTATTATACTCGCATAGAATGAATTTGCAATTGCCTGGAACAAAAAAACACCTGTAAATGCCATAAGAATATTTGAAAGAGGGCCTGCCACGCTCACAAGCATCATCCCTTTCTTTCTGTCTTTGAAGAAATATGGATTTACAGGAACCGGTTTTGCCCATCCTACCCTTGCGATAATCATCATTATCGTACCCACCGGGTCAAGATGCTTCAAAGGATTCAAGGTAAGCCTTCCCTGATCTTTCGCGGTCGTGTCCCCAAGCCTGTATGCTATGTAACCATGTGAAAATTCGTGGACAGTCAAGGAAATCAACATCACCGGTATCATTAAAAGGATTAATTCCAATTCACCACTAAACATATTACTCTCCTATCAATCTGAAAAATGATCCGACAAAAATAAAAACACCAACAAATGCCGCAGTAACTGCAGCAATCAGTACAAAGCCCGCCGAGATGTCCTTAATCAGCTTGGCTTCCTCTGAGTACTCCCTTGTTATCATATTCACTGTATTTTCTATTGCAGTATTGATAAGTTCGGCAGCGAGCACAAAACCTGTTACAAATATTATAACAGCAAATTCCACCAGGGATAAGCCCAGTATAATTCCCAGTATTACAACCAAAACCGCTGCTACACAGTGTATCCTGAAGTTCCTTTCGTCAACAAATGCTTTTTTTATTCCATCACGGGCATATTTAAAGCTGTCGGCCAATTTTCTCATTTTTATAAAACTCCAATGAAAAATACTATTATATCAAAGACCCATATCGGACAAAATCTGTTTTTGCCTGCCTGTCATTATTTTTTCGTCATTTTCCCGAATATGATCATACCCCAGTAAATGCAGTACCCCGTGAACCGCTAAAAAAGCCAATTCCCGCTCAAAGCTGTGGCCGTATTCCTCTGCCTGTTCCATTGCTTTGGGAACCGATATTACAATATCCCCCAAAAACAACTTCCCATCATCCATATCCGAAGCTCCGGGCTCTTCAAGAAAGGCACCGTTTTTCATGTTAAGCATCGGAAAGGAAAGAACATCGGTAACACTATCTTTATCCCTGAACTTATGATTTATTCCTGACATTTCATCATTTTCAACGAGTAAAACGGAAACCAGGGCCGGAAAATCAATTGCCTCAGTCTTCAATGTAGTTTCTATTGCTTTCGTCAGCAAGGTCTTCAGTTTTTTTACCGGAAGGTATCTTTTCCTCAATTTGTTTTGTATTACTGTTTTCATCCTTTTTCTCCTCTGAAAACACATTGTAAACATGATTGTCAAGCTCAGATAACGTATTTTTCTTCTCCAGCTCGGGGTATTCAGTCCTCTCATGGAAAAAACCGCTTAAAACCGTTAAAAAACCGTTTGCTATATCGTTCATGTTTTTTAATGTCAAATCGCAATAGTCCAATTGGCCGTCATCAAGCTTGTCTTTAATTATTTTCCGGATTAAGCCCTCTATTTTACCCTTGGTCTTGTCCTGCAAAGATCTTACCGCCGCTTCAACAGCGTCTGCCAAAAGAACAACTGCCGCTTCACGGGTTTGCGGTCTCGGGCCTTCATAACGGAAATTGCTCTCCTTAACTTCCAGACCTTTCTCATTCTGTTTGGCTTTATGGTAAAAGTACGCCACCAGGGTTGTACCATGGTGCTGTATAATTATATCCCGGATGACTTTTGGCAGCTTATACTTCACTGCCAGCTCCTCACCATCCTTTGTGTGGGATGTAATCACCAGGGTACTTAAATTCGGGGTTATCCTGTCATGAGGATTTTCAGACATCTGGTTCTCTTTAAAAAAACCGGGACGTTTCAGCTTACCAATATCATGAAAGTATGCCCCTACCCTCGCCAACAAAGCATTTCCTCCTATGGCCCGGGTTCCCACTTCAGCCAGGTTCCCCACCATGAGGCTGTGGTGATATGTCCCCGGTGCTTCCATCAAAAGTCTTTTTAACAGCGGATGATTGGGATCACCAAGCTCGAGAAGCTTCAAATGTGTTATCATGTTAAATATGCTTTCCAAAAACGGAAGCAAACCAATAGCAAGAATTACGGACAAAATACCGTTTAAAAACACAATACCGCTTTCATTTAAAAGAGTTGGCCAATCCTTTTTTTCAATCACTCCCATACAGAAGACGATAAAGATATTGGCTGCTCCTATTGCCAGACCTGCCAGGGAAATCCGCCTCCTCTGGCTGGCGTTGGCAGACAGGAAAGCAGCAAAGGTGCCATTTATAACAAGCATAATTATAAATGTCGGATTATCCTTGAACATTACAGACACAGCAATGGTAATGATAAGGTTAACAATAATGGCCAGCTGGATATCCAGGAATATCGCGAGAAGAACCGGTGCTATAAAACCAATGGTTATATATGGCGCATAGTCTGGGAAGAAGTTTTTGGCCATCCATGCGAGAAACACGGTTAAAACCATGATGCTGGCAATAAGCATAAGTTCATTCCTGCTGTTAAAGGTCTTCTGCGTGAAAGCTTTCATAAAGGTTGCAAGAACTCCCCACAGCATCAGAAGCAGAATCAGAACGGAGCCGAGGAATAAATAGTCCGGCTTGTTGTTTTCGTCCAGATAGCCAATGGTTCTTAATACATCAATTTTATCTTCCGTAACGATATCATCCTTGCTTATAATTCTCTCACCCTTGTAAATCATAACAGGGTATTCAAGCTTATAGGACTCAATAAAATCACTTTCCTGTTTTTTGGTAGCTTCCACGTCAACCATGCTGTTTGGTATTAAAAAGGCCGAAAGAATCTGCTTAGCGATCTGCCGCATGGGAATCTGATTGATTCTTTCATCCATTACCATATGATAATCTCTCAGCACCTGTGAAAGGTTGTCCTCAGTTATTGTGGTATATGATAATTGCGGCAGCACATCCCTTATAAGCAGCTCTTTCAGTGAGTTTATCTCCTGGTCTGTCTCCGGTTTGAACAGGTAGGCTTTAAGCTCGTCCGACATATCCGTAAGAATTGACAGGGATTTGCCTGTTTTATCACGATTCTCCTGTTCCAGCAGTTCATTGATCTGAATTTCATTGTCATCCTCCATCACGGGGATAATTTTTGCGCGGTAGAACTCCAGATCATCAAAAAAATCATACACATTGCCAAGCATTTTTGTGTTGGCCTGCTCCATCTTCTTAATAACGGGAGGCAGCTCCTTTGCTTTTTCCAATGCCATTTCTTCTGTTTTCATTGTGTTTTCAATGTCTCTCGGAGCCTGAATATCATAGCCTGACGCTGTTCCCAGGGTAAGCTTGTACCTTTTTTGCGCTGAACCGTCAGATATCATGATAAATGCAGCAAGCAAAGAAATAATACCTATTAATATCCTTTGAAACACGTCATTTCTGAAGACTTGTCCGATCATTCCATTCTTTTTGTCTTTATTTTTTGACATTACATTCCCGCCTTTCGTCCTCACATTAATTATGCAAGGTCAACAAAAAAGCTTATTCCGGTTTTACCTTTCACCGTCCCGTCCTTTGTTTTCATAACGTTCATAGGCATTTATTATCCTTTGAACCAGCTCATGTCTTACTACATCCCTTCCGGAAAGATAAACAAAGCTTAAGCCTTCAACATCGGCCAGTATTTTTTGTACTTCAACAAGTCCTGATTTTTTATCGCCCGGAAGATCAATCTGAGTAATGTCACCGGTTATTATAGCTTTTGATGATGTTCCTATCCGTGTTAAGAACATTTTCATCTGTTCAGGTGTGGTGTTCTGGGCTTCGTCAAGGATAATAAAGGATTCATCGAGAGTTCGACCTCTCATGTATGCCAATGGCGCAACCTCAATTATGCCTTTTTCAAGGTTGGATAAATACGTTTCTGGGCCCATAATCTGATACAGGGCATCATACAGAGGCCTTAAATACGGATCCACTTTGTTTTGAAGGTCCCCTGGCAAAAAGCCCAGCCGTTCCCCGGCTTCCACCGCCGGCCGTGTTAAAATTATTCTGCTGACCTTTTTTTCACGGAAAGCTTTAACAGCCATGGCCACAGCGAGAAATGTCTTGCCTGTGCCGGCCGGCCCTATGCAGAATACAATGGTGTTTTTACGTATTGCGTCGATATATTTCTTTTGCCCGTATGTTTTTGATTTTATTGGTCTCCCGCGGGCAGTAAGACAAACAAAATCCAAAGGCACTTCATCCGGATCTTCTTTGCTTTCACTGTTTACGGAAATTAAATAATTAACAATCTGGGTTGTTATTATATCCCCCTGATCTATAATAAGCATAAGTTTTCTGACAACTTCCGCCGCCTGGTTCACACCGTGCTCCATACCGGCGATTTTTAACTCATTTTCTCTTATTGTCACTTTTACATTTAAAGCTTCCTCCAGCACCCTGATGTTTTGGTCACACTGGCCGAAAAGATTCATGGCTGTCTCCATATCACGTATTTCAATACTCTTTTCGATGGCAGTTTCCAATCAATTCCCTCCAAATTCCTGCTCCATGGCTATATCCTCAACACATTCCATGATAACCGTTATATATTCTTTTCTGTTTTCTTTTGTGATCTGCATTTGCTGATCAACAACTTCTGCATCCTCCGGAATTCTTGCGTTCAGCTCGCGGACTGCTGCTGCCTGAGCCAGCTCCCTTGCTTCTTCAGAGCTTAATTCAGTTACCTGTTCCTCTACTTCAAAGAAATTTTGAACAGTGAGACCAAAAGGCAGCCGGAATCGGTTTCCAATCACCGGTGTCTTGTCATAAGTTACAGTTTCAAACAGCTCAAAGGGGTTCTCCCCGGATGGCAGCGGAATTAAAAAATCCAGAAAATATATACTGTATTTATTAAATTCTTTGCCTGTTCTTACCCTCGTTACCCGCTTTCCGGGAATCTCCTTTTTTATTTCATACCATGTGCGGGCTATAACCTCGCCCATTGCATGAACCTGCTTTTCTCCAAACTCCGGATAAAAGCTTTCAAGGTTGCCTGAAATCAAAACCTGCCCTTTTGTAACAGTATCTCCTTTTCTGACCATTTCCAAACCATTTTTCGCATGTATTGAAATTATCATCCCGTCGGTCTTTGCAACGACATTACACGGCTCATCGTAAGGAACAATGGCTGGTGGTTCAATCCCTTCCTTTACTGTTATATAAAGGCCTGTACCTTTAACTTCCACGCCCACCCAGGATAATTCGCTGTTTTTCAGCATCAGTGTGTCAGCAACAAGCTTCGGATTTATAAACCTTTTAGCTGCACCCCTGTAAATCCCCATCTCATTAATCTGATTAATCAATACATCCGTCCCGACCTTATTGTTGCCGGTAATTTCGATGTACCAGATAATTGAAGTCATGGCATAGATGATTACAGCAAATACAACCACGCCTGCAAGAAAGCCTTTCCTTTTTTTATATCTGCTTATCAAATAAGGAAAGCCTTTCTTTGCCTCAATCCGCACACGGCACCGGGACTTTCTTGCAGCAGTGCGTGAGGCTTTAAACCCGCGGATACTCATTTTCATCCGTACCGTTCGCTGGTCCAGCCTCTCCATATCCCACAGCAATATCTGCCGTCTGGTGCAAATGTTGATGAACCTCTCGGCATAAATTCCGGTTACAATAATAATAACATACCCTTTTAAATAATGCCATAAGCGAATAAGTAACATATTACCTCCGGTTAACAGCTCATTACTGTTCACACCCTGATTCAGTTACTGATCAGGTCAGATATTGTGCAATAGCGGAAACAAGAGCTTCATTCCGCTAAAGCTTCCTTTAATTGCGTAATATCTGTGATAGTGACTATATATAATCAATGTTTTCGATATCACCCACTATAATAATATCATCACATGTTATTTCCTTAATTTTCATGTTATGTCCCGTTATTGTTATAACACCATGATTTGAATTGATTCTTACTATTTCATTTGTAAACTCAATAATCCCTTTGTAATTCTCAACAAAAACTTCCTTTCTTCCCATAGTCGTAATCTTTGGGCGGTCTGTGGCAACCTCATCCGGTATCTCAAGCAGTTTTGAGACTTTCTCCTTTATAGTAACCGAATCCTTTTTTTCTTTTCTCCTGCCTTGTTTCTTTTTTCTTTTCACCGGTTTTCACCTCTTGCAATATCAATAAGATCCAGAACATCGCCAAACTCATAGCCTTTTTTCCTTGCGTCAACAATTATTCGTTCCAAAGCCTGAGCGTTATCACTGGATACCGCATGCAGAAGGAGAATCGCTCCATTGTGAAGATTTGACATAACCTTGTTATAAGCATAATCCCAGCCCCTTTGTTTGTCTCTGTACCAGTCATCATAGGCAAAACTCCAGAATACGTTTATATAACCAAGCTTTGATGAAATCTCAAGGGAGCGCTCACTGTATTCACCTTTTGGCGGCCTTAAAAACACCATATGCTTTTTGAATTTTTCATAAAACAATTTGTCCAGATCCGTAATTTCCTTTTTCATTTTTTCATCATCAAGGGTTGGCAGACTGAAATGGCCTACGGTATGGTTTCCAACCTCATGGCCTTCCTCAACCATTCTTCTTACCAGATGTTCATGCTGGTTCAAATATGGACCGGTTATAAAAAACAATGCTTTCACTTTCTGCCTCGATAAACAATCCAGTATGTCGTCTGTGTAACCATTCTCATACCCCTCATCAAAAGTAAGATAGATAACTGGCTTATTTACGTCGGCAATATATATGCTGTTATATTTTTTCAGAAGCTCCGGCGTGCCCGGATCAGCCTGAGGGGTTTTGTTATCCTTCACTCTTAAAATCCCCCAGCTTCTGACAAGGTTCCGGGGAGTCCCTGAAGCCATGTCATATGAAAAAGCCACAGGAGTATAGCTTTCATCAAAACCGCCTGTAATTTCGTTATCAAAGTCCAAATCATCAAGGCTTAGCTGAAACAAGGTAAGATATTCGTTTTTTTCGGTTGACGCAATTTTTGAATTGATAATAACCGTACACAGAAATAGTATCAATAATCCTGAAAGAAAAATGGTTAATTTTTGTTTCATATCTTACATCCTTATAAAAAAAGAGCAATTTATATGAGATTACCCTCATATAAAAAGAGAAAGAATACATTATTCCGGCTTGTTGCCGGATTGTCAACACAATTGCCTGCAATTAAAGTCAACAATTTATTTGTATCCTTTCCTTTGCTCCTGGATTCCTATTAATATATATATAGTTTCTAAATTAAAAAATGCCAACAGCTTGTAAATGAGTCAATTCAAATATGGTTGACTGGATTAATGAATAAACTAATCAACCGGAGTGAGAAGGTCATACCTTAATACTGTTCCGTCATCACGGACAGCAGGTATGATTATATTTTCCTCCTTTTTAACATCAACCTTTATATTTAAATATTCCAGTGTTTCAACAACACCAGTCATCATTTTCAGAGAGCTTTCAAGCTTGTCAGGATCAGCTATTGCCTTTATAACATAAGGGGGCAAAAGTTTTCTCCCGTTAACGGTCATATAGCTTCCTGCTTTTCTAACCTCACTGGTTGCGATAATACGTTCGTCGTTTACTGCAAGAGCCTGTACGTCGGTGGCTCTGAGTTCGTTTAACACAGTAAGAATATGGTCGTCGTCAAGATATGCATTTCCAATGCTGTCCATGGTAACAACAACCCCCGCTCCTTTGACGGTTTTAAGACCCGCAAGGATTTGGAGCTTGTTGATATATTCGTTAAGCTCCCTGATTGTTTCCAATTCATTACTGCTGCTGGTGCGGTATGTCTCCAGGTCCTTTTGCAGCTCATTTATTCTCTGCTGCAACTGTTCATTGTTTCTTTTTTCCCGTAAAAGGTCTGTAATCAAATCACTTGATCTCTGCTGCTCATAAACAGACAGGGAATTAATAACCATAACGCTCCTGTACTGCATGGCGATAACGACACCCAGCAACATGCAAACGAGAGTTAAGGATGTAACTTTAAAAAATTTCATTTTTCAACCACCTCCATACCGGATATCATTCAGTCGATGCTTTCGTAGACTCTGTATCTGGGTATAAATATCTCTTCTTCTTTTCGAAAATCAACACGGATGTTGTATATGCGCATTATAAAAACCGCCTCGCTTTGCTCCAGTACCGCGTAGAGCGCGTCCGGGTCGCCTATGGCTTTAATTGTATACGGAGCAGGATACCTGTTTTTATTAATTAATATGGTCGGCCCTGTGCAAAGCTGTTTGCTGGTTGCAATAATCCGCTCATCATTTATTGCAAGGGCTTGTGCCCCCGCTGCTCTTAATTCGTTCAATATTGCTATAATGTCGGAATCGTGTATTATAAGCTCGCTTGGATATGCCTCCGTCCTGGCCGGGGCATCATTTAAGGTTACTGTCACGCCTTTTCCCTTAACGTCTGTAAAACCGTTTATAAGCTGCAAATGTCTCCTCGTTTTCACCAATTCATTTAAAATGGGGTTATCCCCGCTGTCAAAGCCTTTTATTATTTCCTCCATTTCTTCTTCAAGAGCCCGGAGAGTTTCCTGAAGTTCAAGCCCTTCCAGCTTAACCTGTTCCAGTTCTTCAGAAAGTGATTGTATTGGAGTTTGATTTTGTGATTTCTGCTGCCGTGTCATTATAATACTTCTTGCCTGCATTGTAACAAACATGCCAAAAAGGAGGAAAACAACAAACAGAATTCCTTTTATTTTATTTTCCATTTGTAAACCTCCTTATCATCAAAATTAAACTTACCGATTTATATGGTTTCATACAGTCTGAACCCGATATTCAATGCATCATGTATAATAACATTGTAAAGATTTTTACGCCAGGTTACAATACCTTTCCCGGTAAAGACACTTCAAAAAAGTTGTTAAATAACGGAAACAAGAGCTTTATTTATAGAGCTGGTAAGTTAAAACCGGCAGGCTGAAACTCGCAAAAATGTATATGGAAATAATAATGTATGCTGCATTTTTGCTCAAACAGTCGGCCCGCTGTTCCTCGCTTCTCTTTATATACATCTCCAGACTTCATTCCGCTAAGGTTTCCTTCTGTTGTACTATATCCGGGTCGACTTTTGCAGAATCCGAATCAGGCTGGTTTGTGAACGTGGGTAAAAAAAATGAATGGTTCATATTCTCGTAAATATATGATATGATTAAATTTGGTGCGCTTTTTTCCGAGTGATGGGGAAAAGGCATGCTGCGCCAATTTTCAACAATTTCCTGAAATAATTTAAATAAATATATAGAAAAGGGTGAGGTGCAATATTTAGGTTGTTGTTGGCAAAATTTAAGGAATCAGCCTTTTCGGTAAATTCCTATTGTCATTCTGGTTGTGCTGCTGAATTTCACAATAGCTCCGGTTCCGTCATGGAATCTGATTCTTTTTCTAATCAGCGCTTTTGTAATAATCATGGGAATAACGCTGTTCAATCTCGGGGTGGATATGTCACTGATTCCTATAGGTGAACATATCGGGTCTTTGTATCCGAGTTTTGATTTCACGTTTATTTTTAGCCTGCCGGTTGCGCGGAACCATACTCATCAATGGTCTGGTTGGATACTGTCTTTATAGCATTTCCATTATGGTTATATTTTTAATAACAGACATATCCAAATAATCCTCTCCAACTTTAACAACAGGCTTTCCATATTGCTGCCTGTTAATATACACTACTTCCGCGTTTCTTCCGTCGCTTAGCCTGACTTTGCTCCCAATGTAATAATAAGAAATGTTTAAAAGAAACGCATTTAAAACAATTGGATCAAGATAGCCAAAACAGCCGTTCTGCATTAATTCAAAAACGTTAAACGGTGATGACTTCAGCCTGTAAGGCCGGTTTGCCGTCATGGCGTCAAAGGTGTCAGCAACACCTACAATCCTTGCAAACAGCGGAATCTGTTCACCCACAAGACCCATAGGGTAACCTGAACCGTCATACCTTTCATGATGGTAAAGAATTGTTTCCATAACCTTTCTGTCCATTCCCTCTATGTACTGAACAAGGTAATATCCATATTCAGAATGCTTTTTCATCTCTTCATACTCATCTTCGTCAAGCTTGTCCGGTTTATTAATTATTGCAGGCGAAATCCGGCATTTCCCAACGTCATGCAAAAGCCCTGCCTGGGTAAGCAGTCTTATATCATCCGGCATAAGTTTCATCCACTTTCCAATAAGCATTGAAAGCATTGACACATTAATTGAATGATAATATGTATATTCATCTATTTTACGGATTTGGGTGACACAGTCTATAATCTCCCTGTGCTGATCTTTTCTTGCGTAAACTGATTCGACTATTTTATGGGTTTTTTCAATACTTGACGTCTTACCGGCAGATAAATCCTGAAGCACTGTTTTGAATTCATCCGTGTTCTTCTCATATGATTCTGTAAAATTAGCTTCTTCTTTTTTCTGCGGTTTTACTTCCTTGCGCTTTCTGTTGTGTGGCAGGCTTGATTCATATACCTGAATTATTTCTATGTCCAAATCCTTAAGCCTGTTAATGATGTTTTGATTCAGCTCCGTCTTTTCCCATACTATAACAGCGCCATAATCGCTGTATATAGTTTCAGCTATGATCATTTCAGGCAGGCACGCGTTTACATTGATACTGATTTTTCTATCCAATTATTAACCCTCCGAATCCAAACAGGCAAAAACCGCCCTTTATCTTTCTGTAAAACAAAAGATTTCATAGTCTTAATAGTAAAACACATAAAGCTGATCTCACATGAAGTTGATATAATTGTGCATATCAAATCAAACAGGAAAGCATTCCCTTTGATTATGCGACAAGAATTCAAGAGCATTAAAACATAATCGGAAGTAACATTGAAGTACCCTGCTCCGGTAAATTAAAAATATTCAGGCTCATATATATATCGGCTAAAAATGATAAATTTCAAACAGATTAAATTTTTCCAGTATTTCTATGACATCCTGAATTGATTGAACGTTAAAATTTTTTACTATTTTCTGAATCTCCGGAAGTGACTCTATTCTGTCTTTTTCTTTTGAATTTTTGAGAGCATCACTAAAACGCAGAGTTTTCAGCATACTAAATTCATCCTTGCTAAGATGTGAGATTGCATTAATGGTATACATTAAGCTTGCTCTGCTGACATCAGCTTTAACACCTGTTTTCCTGCGTCTTCTACTCATTACTGAAATAAATCCCCTTTTTAGTAACCACAATAATAAATGTTAGCCTTGTAGAGCCTTATCATACACTTATAAAATATTTCCCGGTTAAAACTATGATTATCCCAAAAGTCGTATAAACAGAAAAATAACAGATAACCATGTTTTAATCGCGCCATGCCGGAGCCTGCCTCAGATTTTTCTTACGTGATAACCGGATAAAATATATTGAAAAAGCAGGCATCATATAATTTTATTATATTGGTGCGGGTAGTTTAAAACAATATGCTATTTAGAGAGATTTATCATTGCTAATGGTATACTTTGCACAAAATATTTGTATAAAAAAACCACAAAGTTTCCAGCAAAGAAGCTGTGTATTTTATTGTTGTAAAAATAAGTAATTCCAGGAAACTAAACAGGTTCACTGCCGGGAGGCAATCCCCTATCAATCCAGTCCAAAAGTGTGTTTTCACTTATAATGCTTATGCCCAGTTCCCTGGCTTTTTTATTTTTTGACGAGCCCGACATGCTGTCGTTATTAATTAAATAGTTGGTTTTCGAGGTAACGGAATTCGTTACTTTGCCGCCGTATGACTCTATTAAGTTTTTTAATTCGCTCCTGTTTGAAAAATGTTGAAGTGAGCCTGTAACAACAAATTGCAGATTACTGAAAATCTGTTTGTTATCCAATTCATCCGGTTTCTCAATTTCCAGCACGCTGATAAGCTCACTTACCGTTGATTTATTTCTTTCATCCCTGAAAAATTTTATAAACTCATTCGCAATAACATCACCTATACCCGGTATATTTGTTAATTGCTCAAAGGTAGCGTTTTCTATTCTTTCCCATTCATAGGAGAAGTTCCGGCAGATTAATTTTGCGTTTGACAGACCAATATTAGGGATGCCGAGACTGTATAAAAGCCTTACGGTGTTGGTTTTTTTAGCTTTATTTACCGCGTTCCAAAGCCTATTGAATGATTTTTCCCCAAAACCCTCCATTTCTATGATAGCGGTTTTATGTTCATCAAGCATAAAAATATCTGCATACTTCTTAATGAATCCCATAGATATAAATTTCTCCATGGTTGCTTCTGACAACCCCTCAATTCCCATTGCGTCCCTGCTGACAAAATGGGTGAAGGATTTTATTTTTTTCGCTATACATTCATCATTGGTACAGTACAGAAACTTAACATCGTTTTCTTCCCTGATCAGGGTTTTACCGCTGCACACCGGGCAGTTTTCCGGTGTTTTCACCGGTCCGCTCATTGTCAGGTTCTGTGAAATCTGAGGGATAATCATATTAGCCTTATAAACCAGTATAGTATCTCCAATACCAAGTTTCAGGGATTCCATAACGCTTATATTGTGGACACTTGCCCTTTTTACCGTGGTACCCTCAAGTTCAACCGGTTCAAAAACAGCAATTGGGTTTATAAGGCCTGTTCTTGATGTGCTCCATTCTATTTTTAAAAGCTTTGTTTTCTTAATTTCATCCTGCCATTTAAACGCTATTGAATCGCGCGGAAACTTGGCGGTTGAGCCAAGAGATTCACTGTAGGATAAATCGTCATAAGACAAAACGAGCCCGTCCGCCGGGTAATCGTATTTTGCTATCCTGTCGGAAAACCACTGTACTGCTTCCTTTAAATTCGCGCTGTTGACCACTTTATACTGAACAATATCAAAACCTTGTTTTTTCAGCCATTCAAGCTGATTGGCCCGGGAATTGTCGAAATCCAAATCTTCTGATTTCACAATTGAAAACGCAAAAAAATAAACACTTCTTTCGGCAGTAATTTTGTTGTTTAAATGTCTTACAGAGCCGCTGCACAAATTTCTCGGGTTTTTAAATCTTGCCCCGACATTTTCAATACTGTTGTTTATTCTCTCAAAATCAGAATACCCGATGACTGCTTCGCCGCGTATCACCAGGTTCTTTTTACAGGTTATGCTGAGGGGAATATTTCTGAACACCTTAACATTATTTGTGACTACTTCCCCGATTTCGCCGTTGCCGCGTGTGACTGCCTTAACCAGGTTGCCATCCGAATAAGTTAAAACGATGGTAATTCCATCAAGCTTCCATGAAAGAACACCAACCCTGTTCCCCAGCCATTCCGCAAGCGATTTTATGTCTTTTGTTTTATCAAGGGAAAGCATGGGTTTTTCATGGCGTTCTTTAGGCAGTTCGGACAAAAGCTCATAACCCACCCGGACGGTGGGGCTGTTGGAAAGAACAATCCCGGTCTCTCTTTCCAGCTCCGCCAGCTCATCATACAACCTGTCAAATTCCATGTTGGACATTATTTCAGTATCTTCCTGATAATATGCCTTTGAAGCCTTGTTCAATATTTCTATTTTTTGCTTCATTATTTCGATTATATCAGCCATAATGCTCAATACCCCCGGAAAAACTGATAAATCCCAAAATGACCATCTTCCCGAAAACTATTCTTTCCTATATGTCTTCCAGTATTTTATATACCCCGTCTTCCACATATGCACCCATTGTTTCCAAAATTTTAATTGAACCGTTGAAAATACCCTGGGTCATTTCATCGCGGAACTTGTCTGACTTAAGACGGGCATGATCCTCCTTGTTGGTAATATATGCAATTTCCACAAGAAGGGCCGGCATATTCGAAAGTCTTAGCACACCATAATCCCATTTTACAACACCGTTATATTTTGTATCGGTTACCGCGTCAATTTCCTCACCCATAATCTGTGCAAACTGTTTACTGGTAAATTCACCATGGGTCTTTCCATAATGGTATATTTCCGTTCCATTATAAATTTCCCATTTATTTATTTTTGTGTCAAATGCATTAACATGTATACTGACAAAGAAAGTGGCACCTGCCTCGTTGGCAATTCTGGGTCTTGCCCAGATGTCCTCTTCAACCAGATAGTGCAGCTCCTTGTCCGCGGTGCGGGTCATAACAACCTCAATTCCGGCTTCCTCAAACTTCTCTTTAAGCCTGAAAGCAATATCGAGATTTATATCTTTTTCATAAAACCCATCCTCATATGGTGATACGGTACCCGGATCCCTTCCGCCATGACCGGGATCAATCGCGACAATAACATTTGATATGGCTTTCCCTGCCGGTGGCGGAGTTGGTGTAGGCTCCGGCGTTGGCGTAGGTGTAGGCTCCAGCGTTGGCGTATGTGTGGGTGATGGCGTTGGCGTAGGTGTGGGCGCAATTGCGGACATTACTGCTTTAACCGGATGAAAATCCCCACCGGCTGCCACATAAATTGCAATTCCACATAAAAATAAAATTAAAACAGACGTAACAAGCTTTGTGGTGTTTTTTAACGAGTACCTCCTGAAACCTTTGCGAAATCGATTTGAACGGCGGTAGTACCCGGTATCTGATTGAAAATAATTATTCTTACGGCGCAACAAATAAATCCCCCTTGCTGACTTGACACTACTTTAGTGTAGCTTCATATTCTATTATACTCAATATGCTCACATACTTAATAATAATACTACAAATGCATCCTTTCATAAAGTAAAAAAAAAATTTATTTTCTTAAATATCTTTGCATAATGTTACTGTTCACAGATTCTGTCAAAAGATATTGTGCAATAGGAGTAAACTTTGGCGGAATGAAGCTCCTGTTTCCACTATTACACAATATCCATAGGTTCCTGGAATTACCTGAACTATGAGTATATGAACAGCAGAACCGGTTGGCATTTATTCAGAAAATCCTTATTGCAGATACCTGTCGATATCGTCAAAACCTATATTTTTATGGAGTGCAAGATTTATTCCATTGGCCACCACCTTTGAAACCCTTTCAATCACTTCATCCATTTCCTTTGGCGTGACTACAAGATTACCTCCGTAGGGCTCAAGCACTTCCTTAATAAGGGTATATTTATCCTTTTCATCCAGATTTTTTAGCATCCTGTAAAAATCATTGCCTGCTCCGGGCTGAGCCATAAGGCTGTTAATCACCAGTTCTATCGTATCGTTTGCCATTGTTGCCGCATCAACAACAGTGGGTACACCAATGGCTATAACAGGCACACCCATTGTTTTTTCCGATAACTCCGCTCTTTTGTTTCCTACTCCCGATCCTGGCGAAATCCCAGTATCCGCTATTTGTATTGTTGTATTTAAACGGTTCATTTTCCTTGAAGCAAGAGCATCTATTGCGATAACCAGCGATGGTTTTACCCTTTCCACCACTCCTTTTACAATATCACTTGTTTCAATTCCTGTTAAGCCCAGGACTCCCGGTGCGATAGCGCAAACAGGTCTTACCCCGTCATCCACCTGCTCGGGGAGATATTCATGCAAGTGCCGCGTTACCATTAGATAAGATGATACCTTAGGCCCCAAAGCATCCGGAGTTATATTCCAGTTGCCAAGCCCCACCACAAGCACGGTGTCACGTTCACCTATATCAATAATTCTTTGCAGCTCATATGCCACTGCCCGGCATGTGTTTTCATATAAATCCCTGTCATTTTCCTTCAGTCTGGGAATATCAAGTGTAATATAGTTTCCCATTGGCTTGCCGATACTTCTTTCACCTTCCGGAGATGTTATTTTAACCCGGGTAACATGAATATCCTCATTTCCGTCTTCTGTAACTTCCACTCCTTCCCCGTAAGGACCTGCCATGTCCTGACCGGCTCTTTTCTGATCCTCCCTGTTCTTTTCATGTACTTCAAGGGCAAGGTCGGTACGCACTCCTCTGAACTCTTCCATAGAAACTCAAAAAACCTCCTGTATTTTATTTTGCGAATTCTTTGCATTTGTTTCATATAATATTCTTTGCATTTTGGAAAATATTAATGCAAGTTTGAGTCGGATTAAAAAAATCCTTGCCAAACAAAAATCTTCATGCTATTATATTGGATGTTGACTAATTTCAGGGAGGTGAAATGAGTGCCTAATGTAAAATCCGCTATTAAAAGAGCCAGGACAGCCAGCAGAAAAAGAGAAGCGAACAAAGCTAAGCGTTCCGAAATGCGTACTGCAATCAGGAAATGCCGTGAAGCTATGTTAGCCAACGCTGAAAATAAAAAGGAATTATTGATTGCGGCAATCAAAAAAGTGGATATGGCGGCTTCCAAGAAGTTGATTCATAAAAACACAGCCTCCAGAAGAAAGTCACAGCTTTTGAAAGCATATAACGCCTCACAGGTTTCTGAATAAATTATAAACATTTGAATTTATTTAAACGTTTTATGCTTAAATTTAATGAAACGCCTCTATTTTCCGGCGTTTTATTTATTCCTGTCAGATACTTCAGGTCACTGTTTAAAACTATTAAAACCGGTTTTATGCTGTTGTGGTTGTATTTTCCAGGGGCTTATAGCCCCTGTTGTTGCTGTCAGCTTCTATTTCATATTTCTTATATGTATTGCTTCCATTCCAACCCCCGCATGCCTCATCACAATGTCAGAAAGCTGGGCTGTTTGTGCCGGAGACAGGCTGTCAGCCTTTACTATTAAATCAACGCTTCCTGTTGTGCCTAAAATTACCACAACATCACTGAACCCTCTTTGTTTTATGAGTGATTCAATTGTTGCTTCCATTTCAGACCGTTTCACCAGTTTAAGTATTTCCTCCTGTACTGCTGTTACACTGTCACTGCCGGATTCACCGGCTGAGGACAACTGTTCAAGTTCCTCTTTCTGACGGCTGCGTATGGATTCTCTTTCAAGTCTGGCCTGTGCGAAATAATTATTTGTTAACCCGTCAGCTGCTGTTTTATCTCCTGGGAATACAGCTTCACCCTGTAAATTATCAGTTTCACCGCCGTTTATATTATCCACATATACAGCCTCTCCCAACCGTTCTTCCGAATCATCACCCTTAGCTGAAAAATCCGCTTTTCCGTATGTATATTGAAGTACCCCCGCTGTTATTATTACCAGCACCAACGCAATTGCCATTATATGTCTCTTATTAATCATATTTACACCACCCCTTTAATGATTTACTTTCTTTTTAAAACCTGTATACGATGTTTTGGAATGTCCAATAACGCCTCAACAGCGTTTATGATGTTGCTGCGGACGGTACTGTTTCCTCCTCCGTCTGCCACAATAACAGCTCCCGTTATTTCGGGATTTATTCTATTAATCTCAACCGGAATCCGTTCGCCCGAGCTGCCATCCATAAAAACCAATTCACTCTCTGTTCTTGTTTCATAAGTTTTACTTTGTATTTCCGTATCTCTCAGTTGTTCCTGTCTGTTGCCCTGCTCAATCCTGTTATAAGCATACACCGCCTCCCCGTCCGAAACTCCTGTTAACATAACTTTCACATATCCCACACCCTCTATCTCCTGCAGGATTTGTTCAAGCCTTTCTTCAAGCTTTAGGATTTCATTGGTTTCCCTGGTGGATAATAAAGCAACACCAGCCTGTGTATTTATATTCCTGTCTTTGTTATTATCCCCGCTGAAAAATGAACTTGCTACTATGATAATTATTACACCAAGGATAAGGAATATGACTAAATTTTCAATTTTTCGTTTACCTTTTTTGTCTTTGGTAAAACCTATTATTTTATCAAACCAACCTGACATAACACCACCCTCACTTTTCTTCAGAGACATGAATTATTATTTCACTTTCAGGGAGAAGAAAAATTTCTGTAAGCTCTTTTCGTATCTCCCGGACAACAGACATATGCTGCCCTGCATTATCCCTGAAAGACAGATTCAAATACAACTTTCTTATTTCACCGAATTTTTCCGACCTTATATTTTCATTCAATACCATATCCACCTCAGCATCTTTTATTTGTTTATAGCTTTTCAACCGGTTTTTAATATCCGACAGAATCATTTTCCTGTACAGTTCCAATGTCTGTCTTGATTGTTCTTCCCGCATGCTTTCCGACATATTCCTTATTTGTCTGTTCCACAAAAACGCTTCATCCTTAAGCCCTGCCCATGATTCGTTCACCCCTTTTCCAAATAATGACATTATGGGATTTATCATAACGAACATAATAATAAAGCCCGAAAGCAATTGAGTGAATTTTCTGATTCTGCCCTCCGGCATTAACAGCTCCAGAATTACCATAAGAACCGCAACCGCAGCTATATTCAGAACCCAACTTCTAATCTCCCCCATAATCCCTCCGGCAAATAACGTTATTTTCCGCTGATTGCAGGAAATCAACTGACGCTTTGAGTATATTTGCAGTTCCGGGTCATGTTTTATAAGTAAAATGTCCGATGACTCCCTCAGCAAAAAGTCTACTGCATCATTCCGCTCACTCCCCCGGCTCCCAGAAGAGCGGCAATGGACAGAAGGAACATAAAAACTGCAGCTCCAACCACACCCAATATAGTTTTCATACAATCAGCCACGCTGGTCAGGCAATCAAAAAAACGTTCGTCGGCAAACGGCTCAACTACAGCAGCAGCCAGCCGGTAAAACATGGAAATCGTAAAAATCTTTAAAATGGGAGTAAGGCAAACAACCAATGTTATTATCATGATTGAAAGACCTGCTGTGTTTTTAATAACCAAAGCACAGCTTATTATTGTATCCGCCGCATCAGCCATATATTTGCCTGCCACCGGGATTAACGCATTAATAGCCACCTTTGCGGTTTTGGTTGTCGCGCCGTCTGTAACAGCACCTGCAACTCCCCGTATGGCCACGGATGAAACATATAAGGAAAGAATCCCTCCCAGACCCCAGACTACAGTTTTTTTAAGAAATTCAGCCATTCCCGTTATTTTTATTTTTTCCGACAAGCCGCTTATTATATAAAGTATTCCAGCCATAAGGCAAAGAGGAAGAAACACATTGTTAAAAATCTTCACCGTTCCCTGCATTGCAAAAAGCAGTATTGGCTGAAGCGCGCTTCCTGAAACAAAGTTGCCGCCGGATATTAAAAGCGCGATCATTGCTGGTATTGCAAAGCCTGTAATTTTATCAATAAGCCCTAAAACCTCCCGTGCATATTCCAGAACATTCCTAAAACCGAGTGCAAGAATTGTCACAACAGCAGCATAACAGGAAAAATACGCCAGCTCTCCCACCGTGCTCTCCCTGAAAGAGCCCTGAAGATTCTTAATAAAAGATGACAGAAAAACAATAACAACCAGCTTTACCAGCAGTGTGAAATTTGCTTTTATTTCCTTTGTGATCAAATCAATTATCTTTTGCGGAAGCCCCCCCATGCCGCTTTTTACATTTCCGCGGACGAGTTCCTCCATAAGT
>JAAYGP010000207.1 GCA_012727625.1 Clostridiaceae bacterium | reverse complement strand
GAAAAGGGGCTTTATCCTTATTCAACATATTTGCTTCGTAATGTCAGGGAAAGAACAGGACAATACTGGTACAATCATTTCAGCACAATAGGAATTGTTGGCATGAATGAAGCGCTTGTCAACTTTATGGGAAAAGACATAACCACAGCTGAGGGGCTTAATTTCGCTGTTGAAATTATGCATTATTTAAGAGAGATTATGGTGGAGTTTCAGAAGGAAACAGGAAACTTCTACAATCTTGAAGCCACTCCTGCGGAGGGTACATCGTACAGGCTTGCACGCATTGACAAACAAATGTATCCCGATATATACACCGCAGGCAGGGAAGTGCCGTACTACACAAATTCGACGCAGATTCCCGTCGGCTTTACGGACGATATTTTTGAAGTCATGGAGCTTCAGGATGAGCTTCAATCTTTGTTCACAGGTGGAACTGTTCAGCATCTTTATCTTGGCGAAAGCATTCAGGAAATTGAAGTTTGCAGGAACATTATAAGAAGATGTTTTGAAAACTATAAAATGCCATATATATCCATAACGCCTACATTTTCCATATGCAACAACCATGGGTATATTAGGGGAGAACACTTCACATGTCCTGAGTGTGGTGCTGAGACCGAAGTGTGGTCAAGAGTTACCGGTTATTTAAGACCGGTTTCCAACTATAACAAAGGAAAAAGGGAAGAGTACTTCAATCGCCGTAAATTTGTGATTAAAAGGGAAGTGTCTTAAGATACCAAAGCATGGATTCGGAGGTACCAATGATGAAAATTGCCGGGTTGGCCAGGCAGTCTTTTGTGGATTATCCGGGTAAAATTGCAGCATGTGTGTTTACCCAGGGTTGCAATATGAACTGTGGTTTTTGTCACAACCGCAGCCTTGTCGGTAGTAATCATAAAAATCCCCTGATTGATGAGGCAGAAGTGATTTCTTTTTTACACAGAAGAAGAAAATTTCTCGACGGTGTTGTTATTACCGGTGGTGAGCCAACGCTGCAGCCGGATTTGGACAGTTTTATAAAAAGGGTAAAAAATATGGGCTACCCGGTGAAATTAGATACAAACGGGACAAAGCCTGATGTTTTAAAGAAACTTATTGAGAAAAATCTGTTGGATTACATAGCAATGGATATAAAGGCACCGATGAAAAAGTACCGGGATATTTGCCGTTCCGATTTTAATGAAGAAGCCCTTTTGGAATGTATATCTATAATTAAAAATAGTAATGTTGATTACGAGTTCAGGACAACCTGCTGCCCTCAACTGAATGAATCTGATATTTATGAAATAGCAGATTTAATTAAAGGGGCAAAGAAGTATGTTCTGCAGCAATATCGTGAAACTGATCCACTGGAAGGCGGATATACCGGAAAGGCTAAAAGTATGCAGTTTATGGACATATTAATAAAGAAGCTTGGAAGCTGTGTGTCGGCTTTTCAGTTTCGCGGTGAGTATTCGGTGAAAGCTACCTGAAATGGTATTTTAGCCTGCCTTAAGTAAAGTACAGAAGATAAAAATAAAGCAGGTATATTTCTTAATAATATGCCTGCTTTATTCAAGCTTTTGTTCTTTATGATATTGTAGTGCATTTTACGGAGCAAAAGCACATGGCAAGCTCGCAAAAATGCATATGGAAATAAAAATATATGTTGTTTTATTAAACAATCAGCTTGCTACTTCTCACTTCTCTTTATATATCATTAAGCTTTATTCCGCTAAAGCTTCCTTCTATCGCATAATATCTTTTAACAGAACCTGTGAACAGTAACCGTAATTGCTCAATATCAGGAGCGGTTTTGGCAGAACCATAATCAGGTCAGGGTTTGAACAGTAACCGGACTGGGGATGAATAATCAACCGGGGAAGAATATCACTGGAAAAAGTACACGTTCTGAAGTATAATATGAAAGGTATCTGAACAAATGATGTAATCTGAAAGGATTGTCTTTTCTATATCAGACAAAGGTGATTTAATGAAAGTCAAAAATATGCTTATCAAATTTATAAAAGACAAACTTTTAAGCTATGCTGTCGGAATATGTGTCCTTATAATATTTTCAATAGTGTCCCTCAGAATTCCAAAAGTGCTGGGAAACGTTACAGACATGCTTAACCTTGGGCAGGGCACTGAAAGAGAGGTAAGGCTGCAGATTGTTTATATGTTTTTTCTTGCGGTTCTTGCCTTTGGTCTGCGTTTTACATGGAGATACTTTCTTGTCGGCAACTGCCGCCATGTTGAGAGCTATATGCGCAGAAACCTGTTCGCGCATTTGCAGTCGCTTCCGGTCAGCTTTTACAACAATCAGCGAACAGGCGATTTAATTGCATACGCAATTAATGATATCAATGCCATAAGAAGAGTTTTTGGATTTGGTTTTGTAGCGGCTATTGAGGGTGTGCTGGTAAATTCCGTTTCATTGTATTACATGGCGGGAACCATCAATCCTACCCTCACGGTAATAGCCTTGTTTCCCGCTCCTGTTGTCATATATGTTACAATGCTCCTCAGAAAAACCATAAGGCAGCGTTTCGAAAAGGTACAAAAGTCTTTTGCCGGGATTTCAGAGCGGGTCCAGGAAAATATCATGGGTATACGTGTTATAAAGGCTTTTGCCCAGGAAGAGCAGGAAATGGATAAGTTTGATAAACTTAGCAGAAAAAACATGAAAGCCCATATGAACCTGATTAAAGTATCCGGTTCGCTTGGCCCGGCCACACAGTTGTGTTTCAGTTTCAGTTTTCTCGTGTTTATTATTTTTGGAAGCAGAATGGTAACAACCGGTGAAATATCTTTGGGAGACTTCATAGCTTTTAATTCATATATGGCTGCTATAATGTGGCCTGTCAGAAATATAAGCCGGATAATTGAAGTCTGGCAAAGGGGCGCGGCTTCTGTTAAAAGGCTTGATGAGATTTTTGCAGCAAGGAATGATATACCTGACGGAGGTGAGATTCCTGAGGAAAGTTCGGGGTACGATATAAAAATAAAGAATTTGAATTTTACATACCCCAACACCCTGGTTCCCGCGTTAAAAAACATAAATTTACATATACCCGCAGGCACTACTCTCGGAATAATAGGAAAAACAGGCAGCGGTAAAACAACATTGGCGAATCTGCTTTTGAAGTTATACTCGGTTGAAGACGGGCACATCTTTTTGAATGATTTGGATATTAATCTTATATCCGTTGAAGTGCTGCGTGAAAATATAGGATTTGTTCCGCAGGAGAATTTTCTTTTTTCCACCAGTATAAGAGAGAATATAAGCTTTTACCAGCAGGGCATAACAAACGAAGATGTTGAGCAGGCTGCGAAAATGTCAGGGGTGTATGATAACATTCTTGAGTTCCCGGATGGTTTTGACACCATAGTTGGCGAAAGAGGGGTAACCCTTTCCGGGGGGCAAAGGCAGAGAGTGGCTATTGCAAGGGCATTGATAAAAAATCCGTCTGTTTTGATACTGGATGATAGTTTATCCGCTGTTGATACAGAAACAGAAGCAGAAATTCTGCATAACCTCAGATCCGTATTAAGGAAAAGAACTGGAATAGTTATATCCCACAGAGCTTCAACAGTCATGCATTCTGACTGGATTATATATCTCGAGGACGGCGAGATTATCGAAGAGGGTACCCACAGAGATCTGATGGACCTGAGAGGCTCTTATTATAAATTATATATTTCACAGACTGAAAAGTCTGACAATGATAACCAGGAGGCATCAAATGGCAATAAAAAACAGCAATTCAAATAAGTCTGAAGAAGATTCAATATACAGCAGGAAAGCTAATGTCGGACGGTTGCTGGCATATTTTATTCCCCATATACCAGGATTACTGGCGGCTGTTATCATGACTTTTCTGATTAATGCATCCATCCTTATAAGACCACGGGTTCTGCAAAGGATCATAGATGACTATCTTGTTCCGGGAAATTACGACCGGAAAGCCATAAATTTGCTCGGATTGTTATTTTTCGGGCTGATTGTGGCTTCAGCCGTTATAAATTATTTGCAGACCCTGTTGTTGAACCATATTGGTCAAAGCATAATGCACAGGCTCAGAACCCAGTTGTTTAATAAAATTCAAAGAATGTCCATGTCATTTTTTGATCGCTTTTCCTCAGGCAGGCTCCTGACCCGTGTTACCAATGATGTAGAGTCACTAAATGAGCTGTTTTCAGGGGTTTTGATCAATTTGTTCAGGGACGCGGTTATGATTATAGGTCTTATATACATGATGTTTTCCATGAGCCCGAGGCTTGCCGTTGTCGGAATAAGCACGGTGCCTGTTATCGCGTTGATTGCCTTTTTCTACAGAAAGGCAGCCAGAAAGAACTTTATCAGAATGAAGAGAAATATTGGCAGGATAAACGGATTTTTGGCTGAAAACATAACAGGTATGAAAATAGTACAGATATTCCACCGTGAAAAACAGAAATTCGACGAATATAATGAAATTGAAAAGGAATATTTCAAATCAAGTTTCAGGGAGATTATCTTAAATTCCCTTGGCCGGCCTATTGTTGAGGTGGTGAATAACCTTGCCATTTCAGCGCTTGTTTGGGTCTGTGCCGGGGATATTCTGGCCGGAACATTTGAGTATGGTATTCTGTATGCGTTTATATCATATGTCAGGGAATTCTTTCAACCAATCAATGAAATTGCCGATAAATATACCGGATTGCAGTCTGCCGCGATTTCCTCCGAAAGAATATTTGAAATTATGGATATAAAGGACAAGGAGGAAGATTTGCTGGCCGGAACTCCCTGTGATGAAATTAAAGGGAATATTGAGTTTAAAAATGTCTGGTTTGCGTATGAAAAAGAGAACTGGGTGCTCAAGGATGTGAGTTTTCATATCCGTCCGGGTGAATTTGTTGCTTTCGTAGGTTCCACCGGATCGGGGAAATCTACAATAATAAGCCTTATGACACGCTTTTATGATATACAGAAAGGTGAAATATTAATTGACGGAAAAAACATAAGGGATTACAGGCTGACAGATTTAAGAAAAAAAATTTCCGTCGTTTTACAGGATGTATTTCTTTTCACAGGTGATATAGCATCCAATATACGCCTCAATAACGGGGACATAACGGATGAGGATATTGAAAGAGCCATAGATATAGCCTGCGCCAGGGATTTTATTGATTCGCTGCCAAACGGCCTGAAAGAGGAAGTAAAAGAGAGAGGCTGCACCTTTTCAGCGGGAGAACGACAGCTCTTGTCCTTTGCCAGAGCGGTTGTGTCAAATCCGTCCGTTCTGATTCTTGATGAGGCAACCGCCAGTATTGACACCGAAACAGAGAAAATGATTCAGGAATCAATGAAAAGCGTGACGGAAGGAAGAACATCAATAGTAATCGCTCACCGCCTGTCCACAATCCGTCAGGCTGACTGTATATATGTATTAAGTAACGGGCGTATTGTGGAACAGGGTAATCATGATAAATTGATGAATGAAAACGGTCACTACCGTCATATGGTTGAATTAAGCCTGAAAGAGAACAGAAACTGCGATATGGTTTCAAAAGCTTTATAATATAAAGCTGACAGTGGTAATTAAGCTTGATTCCGCTAAGGTTTCCTTCTATTGCACAATAACTTTTAACAGAACCTGCGAACAGTAAAATAAACAATGAATGGTGGTTGGCAGAAATTACCAAAATAATGAAATACAAGGAGAGAGAATGTTCAGGGAAGTACAGCTTAAGAATAATTTAACTGTTGTTTATGAAAAGTTGCCTTTTGTGAGGTCTGTGTCCTTTGGTCTCTGGATAGGAACCGGTTCCCGGTATGAAATACAGGAGACTAACGGAGTATCCCATTTTATTGAGCATATGTTGTTCAAGGGTACGAAATCAAGAACCGCCAGGGATATAGCCATGGCAATTGACAATATTGGCGGTCAGATTAATGCTTTTACGGGAAAAGAATGTACCTGCTATTATACAAAAACCCTTGATTCGGATCTTGAAACGGCTATGGATGTTATTTCCGACATGCTGTTTAATTCAAGGTTTGATCCTGCGCATATTGAAACCGAGAAAAATGTTATTATTGAAGAGATAGGCATGTATGAGGATTACCCGGAGGAAATGGTGCATGATATGCTGGCGGAAGAGGTCTGGAGCGGCAACTCGCTGGGATACCCCATCCTTGGGAATATTCAATCCATTTCGGGTATTACCCGGGACGATCTTCTGGAATATATGAAAACATATTATGTCCCTGAAAACAGTGTTATTTCAGTCGCGGGAAACTTTGACGAGTACAAACTTATTGAAATGATTGAAAAATATTTTGGTGAATGGAAATCATACAATTACAGCAGGGTAAATGCCTACACGCCATGGTTCAACAAAAGTGTCAGGGTTAAACGCAAGGAAACTGAGCAGGTTCATATGTGCCTTGGTTTTCGCGGGGTCAGGCATGGGGAGGAAAGAATGTATTCACTGCTTACTTTGAATAATATTCTGGGCGGAGGAATGAGTTCCCGTTTGTTCCAGAAAATCAGGGAGGAAATGGGCCTGGCCTATTCAATTTATTCATACCCGACTTCATACAGGGATGTAGGCATGTTCACCATTTATGCTGCTTCCAGCCCCCAAAAATACAAAGAGGTGATAAACCTCATTAAAGGTGAAATTTCAACAATAATTAACGGCAGTATATCCGAATCGGATCTGGAAAAGGCAAAAAACCAGCTAAAGGGGAATTTCATACTTGGCCTTGACAGCACCACCAGCAGAATGAACAGTATGGGTAAATCCAGGTTGATTACAGGACGGGTCAAAACACCGGATGAAGTGCTTGAAAATATAGATAAAGTTACAATTGAAAGCATAACCGAAGTAATAAATTATGTTTTCAGGCCGGAACAAATAGGTTTGTCAGCAATAGGCGATGTTGGCTTTGATCCGGGATTGATTTATAACATTACGTTTTAGAAGGACGAAAAATGACAGGTTTATCGTTAAAACAAATGCAGCAATCAATAAATTACATTTTAAAGACTAAAAAGGACCGGAGCGTTAGACTTCGGTCTTTAATTTTACCCTGGTTACAATTTAGACATTGAACAAGCACTTGAAACTCTTTGTTTTCATAAGATGGAATATACGTCAGGATATGAATTCCAATGGGAACAAAAATAACAGGGGGTATTCAAATGCAGAGAATAAAATACCTTATTGCAGGCGGGGACATGCGAAGTTTTTATTTGGCAGAATCATTGAAAAACGAATATCACATGGTGGAGATATTTGGTTTCGATAAAAAATTACCAAAATGTAAAAATAAAAATTTAACACAAATAACCGGCGACGCGGATGTAATTGTATGTGGAATACCACTTTTAACCGCGGGTGGTTTTTTAAACATGCCCTTTTCTGAAGAATCCCTTCACGTTAGCACATTTATTGGCATTATGCCTGAGAATGCTGTTTTTTTTGCCGGTAAAATAGAAAAAGATGTGCGGGAAAAACTCGAAGATAAAAATATAACTTATATAGATCTGCTGGATCGGGAGGAAATGGCTGTCTTAAACGCCATTCCTGCTGCCGAGGGAGCGGTGGAACTGATAATCAGATCAACACCAAGAACAATACATAACAGCAGGATTTTAATTCTGGGCTATGGAAGAATCGGTAAAGTATTAGCAAACATTTTGAAAGGTTTCGGGGCTGATGTATGGGTAGGAGCCAGAAAATATTCAGATTTAAGCTGGATTGAGGTTAACGGATACAGGCCTGTGCATACAAGGAACCTTGAACGGTATGTTTCGGACATGAATGTAATAGTTAACACAATACCAAGCCGGATTATAACAGCAGATATTCTAAACAAATTACGACCGGACTGTTATCTTTTGGATTTAGCTTCAAGACCGGGGGGAATTGACTTTGAACATGCGGAAAAACTGGGCATGAAAGTTGACTGGGCATTAAGTCTTCCCGGAAAGGTTGCGCCTTTAACTGCGGCTGACATAATCAAGAAAACAATTGATAATGTATTACAGGAGGGGGTAGGAAAAGGATGAATGTTTCAGGGAAGAAAATAGGCTTTGGGCTGACCGGTTCCTTTTGCACCCTGGAAAAAGCCCTGGTGCAGATGGAGAAACTTGCTTTTTGGGGAGCTGATATATATCCGATTTTGTCATATATGGTTGACACCACAGATACACGCTTTGGAACAGCTCAATATTTTAAAACCCGCATTTTGGCCGTAACAGGGAAGGAATGTATAAAAACCATTGTTGATGCGGAACCAATTGGTCCTAAAAGAATGCTTGATTTATTGGCCATACTCCCCTGCACCGGCAACACTCTTGCTAAAATTGCGAACGGTATAACCGATACTCCTGTCACCATGGCTTGCAAAGCCCAGCTCAGAAATGACAGGCCGGTGCTTCTTGGCATTGCCACCAATGACGGGCTTGGGGCCAATGCGAAAAATATAGGGCTTTTGCAGAATACTAAAAATATATACTTCGTTCCGTTCAGACAGGATGCTCCCGAAAAAAAACACAATTCAATTATTTGCAGGATGGAGCTTTTTGTTCCCGCTGTTGAAGCAGCATTGGAGGGAAAACAATTACAGCCTGTTATTATGTCATAAATATCCTGACCTGAGAAGTTGATCATACCCGTATAACAAAACTGTTGCAACAAAATAAAAAGTTGCAACGTTTTTTTATGGTAAAAAATGTGATACTATATTATTTCCAGACAATACAAAGCTATCAGACGTAATAATATTATAATTGGCCCGGTATAGTCGTTATACAGCTTTTTCGGATTTTACCCGAAAAAAGCTGCATATATTTGTGTTGTAAGGAGAGATTATTGTGTCTTTTATTGGAAATCTGATTTGGGTTATATTCGGTGGACTTATATCCTGTATAATGTGGCTGATATCAGGAATATTGGCCTGTATTACTATAATAGGAATCCCGTTAGGATTGCAGTGCTTTAAAATTGCCGGCCTGGTTTTGTTTCCTTTCGGCAAGGAGGTTGAAATAGGAAGATTTGGTGCCGGCGGTTTGGTGGGAAATGTTCTGTGGATTTTGCTTCTTGGTTGGGAACTGTGTTTAATGCACCTTACAACCGGCTTAATTTTCTGCATTACCATTATTGGAATTCCTTTCGGTATGCAGCATTTTAAGCTGGCAAAAGTGTCATTGCTGCCCTTTGGAGCAAGAATATATTCCGAATGATTATTTTCCCACTTGTCGCGTTAATATGGTGTATGTTACTCTAAAAAGACAGAGGCTCTTCTGTATTCTGAGCCGGCAAGCGGAAGATTTGTTAAAACAGGATATAATTTTATGGCATGGAACAACGGCTTTTGCCCGGAATTAATAAGCGGGTGATTATGAATATGATAGAATAAAGAGGTTCAATAATGTATAAAGGCTGCAGCATGGAGAATTTACCTATGTGGGTCAATATACCCGGCATGGACAGGGAAGAGAATATAACAGCAATTTTCACAACAAGGCACGGGGGAGTCAGCAGTGCCCCCTATGATACATTGAATTTCAGTCTCCATAAAAAGAACAAACTGGAGAATGTATTGGAGAATTTCAGGCGTTTGTCTGAAAAAACAGGCATACCAATGGATAGAATGGTCCTGTCAAAACAGGTACATGGCTCAACTGTAAGTATTGTGGACAAAAGGCATTGCGGGATGGGCCTGACGGGGGAGCGCACCCTCGGTGATACTGACGGGCTGATTACAGGAAGTAAAGGTGTTGCCCTTGTTACTTTTTATGCCGATTGTGTTCCCGTTTATTTATATGATAAAAAAGAAGGTGTAATAGGACTTGTTCATTCCGGATGGCGCAGCACCATAGAAAACATATCCGCCAAAGCTGTTGAAAAGATGAAAAGCGTATTTAACTGTAAGCCGGAAAATATAACAGCAGCGATTGGGCCCCATATAAATAAGTGCTGTTTTGAAATCGGAGATGATGTATACAGGGAGTTTGTAAGCAAACTTCCATTCAGCAAAGAAATGATAAAACCGTCCGGAGAAAAATGGAAGGCAGATTTAAGCGGAATTATTGCCAGAAGTCTTATTCTGGAGGGCATTGATAAGTGCAATATACATGACATTAAAAGATGTACTGTTTGCGAAAAAGAGCTCTTTTTTTCACACAGAGGAGGACATGGAAATTCAGGAACCGCGATTGCGCTTTTTATGATGGCTGATTGAGGTTGATACAATGAAGAGAATGAATATTTTTATATTGTTAATGGCTATTTTTGCAATCTTTATTACAGGTTGTGAAGCAAGACAGACTTTCAGCGATGATACACTGATCGGCACTCCGACTCCCGCGCCGCCAACAGAAAGACAGGTTAAGCTTATAGACAGCGGTCCTGAAAGAGGGGGTACGCTAAGACTGTTTACAACCCCTGTGGACACACTGAATCCTTTGCATACAAATAATAAATATGTTATTCATATTTCTTCCTTTATTTTTGAGTCGCTTTTTGTACGGACTGAGGAAAACAAGGTTGAACCATGGCTTGTTGAGGAATGGGAACACGAGAATTTCACCAACTGGAGTTTTACAATAAAAAGAAATGTTAAATTTCATCATGGACCTGAGCTCACATCCTATGATGCGCGTCATACAATCAGGCTTCTTGAAAATTCAGACACTGCTTTTTTCGATACTGAATTCATTAAAAACATAAAGGAGTTTAACATTATAACAAGCAGAAAGTTTGAAATAGCGTTGAAAAACCCGGATGAAGAGCTATTAAACAAGCTTACGTTTCCCATATTGTCACAGACGGTTGAAAGCGTCACAGAGAAAACACTCTATGGGTCAGGCGCATACTGCCTTGAAAAAATGGATGAAATCGAAATAACCCTTGCCGTAAATGAAAAATGGTGGCATGAAGAGCTGCCTTATATAGATTATATTATTTTTAAGATCTTTTCTGAAAATGAGCTGATTGATGCTTTTCAAAATAAGGAAACAGATGTATCATTTATAAAGAATGTAGATTTTGATAAATATCGTTACAGAACGGATATTTGCTATCAGGTATATCCAGGTAACGAGGTGAATTTTTTATATGTAAATCCTGGCAGCCTGTTCGGTCAGTTAAACAGACAGCAAGCGCTTTTCGGTTATGTTATCGGCAGAATTCATGAAATGAATCTTGGGCAGGTTCAGTATTTTGAAGATTACAGCGATCCGTTCACCATTGAAGAATTCAGGGAGGCAATGATTCAATCAGGGCTTTCCTGGGACAGGGACAAGCGCTTGTTTACCTATGGAAACAAGCCGCTCAGCAAAATTGTTATAGTGGCACCGGAACAGGATATTCAAAAACTGCACACGGCAAATTTTCTTGTGAACATCCTGTCTGATGCGGGAATAGTTGCGGAAATTAAAACAATGAGCAATCAGGCGGTTAAAAACGCAATCAGAAACGGTGTGTATGATTTGTCTCCTGTAACTGAAGAAATAAGACCCTGGGAAAAATTAGCCGATACTATAAAAAGGATGCAGGATAGTCTGGGATATGGAAAGGACAATTCATACATTTTGCCCTTATACCGAAATATGCAGGCAACACTGTTCAGCAATAAAATCAGGGGGGAGAAGAAATCAATCTACTGGAACCCATACCAGGGTTTTCATACCTGGTATATGCCTGTGTATAAAGATGAAAGAGAAGAATAAATTATTTGACTGTTAAGGTTAAAAAATGTTATCAATAAACAGTAAGAACCCATTAATAAAACCACCCTGTTCACGACGGTGAAAGAGTGGTGGGGGATGAAGGAGTTTTTAAAAAGAAGTGGTTTTTCTTAAGGTGAATTATGGATCTTGCAGTAAGTAATAGGCATGTAAGGCTTTACCCGTTCGGGGAAAATAATCTTTCCCTGTTAAGGTTCTGGTATCGCAAGGTAAGTTCCTACGGATATGCGACAGGGGGCAGGGATCCTGAAGATATCATATTAAGACAGAACCTGAATGGGGCGAATTATTTCGCGTCGGGAATATATACGGCAAACGGTGAAAATTGTATTGGTCTGATTTCGGGGGAATTTAAAACTTTAAAAGATCCTGTTCTCTGGATTCGCTCTTTTTTTATTGATAAGCGATGGCAGAGAAAGCGTTACGGTACATATGCTTTTCAACTGCTTGTAGAACATTCCTGTCGGCATTACCATATAAAGCGGGTTTATGTATCTGTCCTGGCTGAAAACAAAACGGGGGTTGCATTTTGGAAAAGCCTTGGATTTAATTGCGTAAAAAAGATAAACAATACAAAGTTTATTAACGGGCATGGAATATTTATTCTGGAAAAGGATGCAGAGAAATGAGTAAAAGGCCGGCTTTGCTCTTGACAATGGCATTTTGCACAGGAATAATTGCTGCTTTTTTCATAAGGCAGGTTTTTTTCTTTATGCTGATTTTTCTTATTATGATTCTATTCTGTGTTTTTTGCTTTTTAAAAAAACTGCCATGGAAAACAAGTTTTCTGGCAGTTGTGGTATTGTTTTTCTATGGCTACATTAATTACGCCTTTCAGTATACGCGCCTTGTGTCTCCGTTTCAGGAATTTTACGATATCCCGGTTGCAATGAGCGGGTATGTTTTAAGCCCTTGTCATGAAAATAACGGGAAAGCAGCTTTCAACTATTATGTTGAAATAATAAAAACCCAGGATTCGGAGTATAACATAAACCGTGTGGTCAGGGTTAACTTATACAACCTGGATTCAGGTGATGGACTAAAAACAGGAAAGTATATTGATATTAAGGGGCAGCTCAGAAAAGCGCAGGCATCAAGAAATCCCGGAGGGTTTAACCATCAGAATTATCTGCTGTCCTCAAAAGTTGCCGCTTACATATCAGTTGGTTCTGATAGCATTACAGTTAAAGACCAGGAAAAAAAGCTTCCTTTGCTGAATTTGGGGGAAAGTATACAAGAGAGCATTCTGAACTCCCTGAATAAAAATTTAACTTACGAGAAATCTGCGCTGATAGCCGCTATGCTCACCGGCTACAGGGAGAATCTTACCAAACCCATGGAGGATGCATTCAGTGCATCCGGTTTAATTCATATAATGGCAGTTTCAGGGGCCAATATCGCTTTTTTGCTGATGCCTGTTTTATGGTTGTTTCGCATGCTGGGGTTTAACCGCTGGGTTGGTGCCGCTGCCGCAATCCCACTTGTTTTTTT
>JAAYGP010000206.1 GCA_012727625.1 Clostridiaceae bacterium | reverse complement strand
CTATGATGCTGTACCGGATATCGTAGCTGAGTATATGAAGGAAATATACAAAGTTACCGGAAGAGAGTACAAGCCTTTCAACTATTACGGAGACCCCAATGCCGAGCATATTATAGTAGCTATGGGTTCCGTAACTGAAACAATTGAAGAAACCGTCGATTATTTAATGGCGGGAGGTGAAAAGGTTGGTGTTATTAAAGTGCACCTTTACCGTCCTTTCTCCGCGAAATATTTCTTTGACGTGCTGCCGGAAAGCGTAAAACGCATTACTGTCCTTGACAGGACAAAGGAACCCGGTGCTCCCGGTGAGCCTTTGTATCTCGACATTAAGAATATATTCTATAACAGTGATAAAAAGCCATTGATTGTTGGAGGCCGTTACGGGCTTGGTTCAAAGGATACGACGCCGTCACAGATAAAAGCTGTATTTGACAATATGAAGTCGGATAATCCGAAAGATTTGTTCACTATTGGAATTATTGACGATGTTACAAATCTGTCACTTGAAGTTAATGAAAAGATAGTTACCGAAAGCGAAGGAACCGTAAGGTGTAAATTCTGGGGTCTTGGCTCAGACGGAACTGTCGGTGCCAACAAAAGCGCAATAAAGATTATCGGTGACAATACCGACCTTTATGCCCAGGGGTATTTCTCCTATGATTCCAAAAAGTCCGGCGGAGTCACAATTTCACACCTGCGTTTCGGAAAGAATAAAATCGGGTCAACATACCTGATCGATGAAGCAGATTATATTGCATGCCACAACCAGGCCTATGTGGACAGTTATGATTTAATCGCGGGCCTGAAAAAAGGCGGAAGCTTTGTTCTTAACTGCCAGTGGAATGATGATGAGCTTGAAGAGAAGCTTCCTGGTTCGCTGAAACGACAGATTGCCAACAATGACATAAACTTTTATACGATTAACGCTACGGGAATCGCTGAGGAAATAGGTCTTGGAAATCGTATAAACATGATAATGCAGGCTGCTTTCTTTAAAATTGCCAATGTTATTCCTGTTGATGATGCTGTTAAATATCTCAGGCAATCAATTGTGGAATCATATGGCAGAAAAGGCGAGAAAGTAGTCCAGATGAACTATAAGGCAGTTGATCAGGGAATAGAAAAATTGCACAGGGTTACAGTGCCTGAGAGCTGGAAAACCGCAGAAGACGAAGTTAAGGATAAAGACAGCGATGTGCCTGATTTTGTTAAGAACATTATGAGACCCATGAATTCAATGAAAGGTGATGAGCTGCCTGTAAGTGCGTTTGTCGGCACTGAGGACGGAACGTTCCCGAACGGCACATCCGCCTACGAAAAACGCGGCATTGCTGTTACTGTTCCGGAATGGCAGCCTGATAACTGTATACAATGCAATCAGTGCTCATTTGTGTGCCCTCACTCCGCAATTCGTCCTTTCCTGCTGAATGAGGAAGAGAAGAAGAACGCACCTGAAGGGTTTGTCACAAAACCTGCGACAGGGCCCCAGCTTAAAGGACTGGAATATAAAATTCAGGTAAGTGTACTTGATTGTACAGGCTGCGGAAACTGTGCGGATATTTGCCCGGCCAAGGAAAAGGCTCTTATTATGAAACCTCTGGAAACTCAGATGCATGAGGTTGAGAACTGGGATTACGCCCGGAACAAGGTTGAAGTTAAGGACGACAGGATGCCTCGTACAACCATAAAAGGAAGCCAGTTCTCACAGCCGTTGATTGAATTCTCCGGCGCTTGTGCAGGTTGTGGAGAAACACCTTATATCAAGGTTGTCACCCAACTGTTCGGCGACAGGATGATTATCGCGAATGCTACAGGATGCTCTTCCATCTGGGGAGGATCGGCACCGTCAACAGTTTATACAACGAACAAGGAAGGTAAAGGACCCGCGTGGGCAAACTCCCTGTTCGAGGATAATGCTGAATATGGTTACGGAATGGCCATTGCCATACGCCATATTCGTGAAAGTCTGGAATCTGACATGAAAGAGCTTCTGGAAAAAGATATTCCATCCGGATTGAAGGATGCCTTAAACAGCTGGATCCAGGGCAAGGATGATGCAGAGGAATCCAGGAAAGCATCCGGGGCAGTTCTTGAGGCCATTGAAGCTAATCCGGTCAGTGATCCTGAAGCTAAAAAGCTGATTGAAAGAATTCTTGAAAACCGCGATTATCTTATCAAGAAGTCAGTCTGGATTCTCGGCGGTGACGGATGGGCATACGACATCGGCTACGGCGGCCTGGATCATGTTCTTGCATCAGGTGAAAACGTGAATGTACTGGTATATGATACCGAAGTATATTCCAACACGGGCGGACAATCGTCCAAGTCTACTCCTACGGCAGCTGTGGCTAAGTTTGCAGCTTCCGGAAAGAGAGTAAAGAAAAAGGATCTTGGATTAATTGCCACAACCTATGGCTATGTCTATGTGGCGCAGATAGCTATGGGGGCAGACAAGAACCAGATGATGAAAGCTATCATTGAAGCTGAAAAATATAACGGACCATCACTTATAATTGCATATGCTCCATGCGTTAACCACGGTATCCGTGAGGGAATGGGCCGCAGCCAGGCCAGAATCAAGCAGGCTGTAGATGCGGGATACTGGCATATGTGGCGTTATAATCCCGAACTGAAAAAGGAAGGAAAGAATCCGTTTATTCTGGATTCCAAGGAACCTAAAGAAGATTTCAGGAAGTTCCTTGACGGTGAAGTGCGCTATACCTCACTGAAAAAGACTTTCCCTGATATTGCAGAGGAGCTGTATACCAAAGCCTATGAGGATGCAAAGGAAAGATACGAAACCTATAAGAAGAGGGCATCGGAGTAGAGAATTTAAATAAATTCAGTGTTGCAGTTTCGGCGGGCACTTTGGCCCTCACTGAGAAGAAGGCTTCCGGGATATGACGGAAGCCTTTTTTATAATATGAAAGCTGCTCATATATTATTGCATTCTGACAGATAATTATGATATGATTATCTACCGGATAAGAATTTTTTGAGTCAGATTACTTTGTAAATATTTACTATAAGGCAAGGAAAGTGATATTAAATGAGCGCAAAAAGAAAAACAGGCGAAAGAGACGCAAAAAACATGCTGATAATTCTGGGTTCCATTATTGTAGCCGGAATAGCGATAGCCCTTATTTTAAGCCTGGTATCAGGTACCGGAAAAGCCGCATTACAGGATGGAAAGGATTATGACATTACGCATGTCAGGGGTAACAGGTATCAGGTAATTGATGACGAAGGAAATGTTATTGAGTTAACCAGGGTCTCAACGGAGCTTTATAAGGATCTTCGGGGCAGGAGCTACAGGTTTGTGTCCGGTTCACCTTATAAATATATGGGAAACAAGTAGCATAATAATCGGCAGCAGGTCTTTATATTCCTGGTCGCTCAGGCATACGCTTCCAAAAGCCTTGACCCGCGTGATCGCCCCGCTGCTTTCGCATTGATTTGGATAGATACGGAGGAATAATTAATGAGGCTTATATCCTGGAATGTAAACGGAATAAGGGCTTGCCTTGGCAAAGGCTTTCTGGATTTTTTCAATGAGGTTGATGCGGACATTTTCTGCATTCAGGAAACCAAGGTCCAGCAGGGGCAAGTCCAGCTAAATTTGGAAGGGTATTATCAATACTGGAATTATGCCGTTAGAAAAGGCTATTCCGGCACAGCCCTTTTTTCCAGGGAGAAACCCATGAGCGTAACAGATGGGATAGGCATAAATGAGCATGACCAGGAGGGCAGGGTTATAACTGCCGAATATGAGAAGTTTTTTATGGTTAATGTTTACACTCCAAATTCCCAGCAGGAATTGGCAAGGCTTGATTACAGAATGCGTTGGGAAGACGACTTCAGGGGATATTTAAAAGCTCTTGATGCAAAAAAACCCGTCATAATATGCGGTGATCTGAATGTGGCGCATAAGGAAATAGATCTTAAAAATCCGTCATCAAACGGGAGAAATGCGGGATTTACCGATGAGGAAAGAGAAAAACTGAGCATCCTTCTGGCTGATGGTTTTACCGACAGCTTCAGGTATCTTTATCCCGACAAAGAACACGTATATACCTGGTGGTCTTACATGTTTCGCGCAAGAGAAAGGAATGCCGGCTGGCGTATAGATTATTTTCTGGTTTCCGACAGGATCAGGGATAGAATAAAGGAAGCAACCGTATACTCAGATGTATACGGCTCAGATCATTGTCCTGTAGGGCTTGAAATAGAATTACGATAACAGGATAACCCGGGCTCCGGAACGCACCACGAGCCTCTGTCCGTTTTGCTGCTGCTTTCTGTATATGGGTTTATGCAAGATTACAGTTTGACTGAAACTCGGCGGGTTAATCTTATTCCGGCTCCCAAAGGCTTGCCTTTACCTTGTTCACCAGGTTTATTGATTCCAAATCCACAACACCGGGAACTTCCGCAACATAGGTCCTGTACTTGTATGGAACCAGCGGAAACCGTTTAATAACAAAATCTTCCCCGTCCCAAACCGCTATATCTACAGCGGAACATTCTTCACCGGAATAAAACAACTTGAAATTTTCACCGGTCATTTCGGTTATATTTTTCTCATCAACAGACAGGGTGTTAAGTTTTGCAGAGAAAGCATAACCGGTATTGGACAGGAACTTATTAAAATGAAAATAATAAACATTGTAATCGTTATATAAATAGGTTCTTGGCTCTCCTGTGTTCTTAAAGGACTCATCAATGAAATTTCTCATTGTGTCTGTTATCACACGTGCCCCGCAGGCCTCGCTGAATATTTTGTTCCGGGAGAAAGAAGGAAAATCATACCATATGTTGCCAAGATATATAATAGAATTTTCCGGAATACCGTCAAGCAAGCCCGCGTCAATTGCCTGTTCTGCAAGAAGCCTCGCATGGGTGGCCTGATTTTTATGGTACAGTACATTTCTGTTGCCCTGCAGTGAAAACAAATGAACAAAGATAAGAATGCATACTATGGCACTGTTCGCGAGATTTCTCAAAAAGCCTTCCCTGAAAGCTGAAATAATCTTCTCATACGCAAAAAAACCAAGAATTAAAAGCCCGAAACGGGTTATATATATCGTAAGATAGCCAAGACCCCAGATTAAGCCCTGCTGATATTTTATAGAAACGCTTATTATAAGGCTGGGGCATACGACCAGGAGTATCGAAAGAAATATAAGAAACCTTTTGCCTTTAACGTGAACATCCTCATTCCTGTACCGTTTATAAAAAAGAATAAGTAAAGACGTAAATATTATTGCTGTTACAAGATCAAGGACAGTAACGTTATTTATTGCATTATTGAAATCAAAACGGAAATTAAACTGATTGTCAAATATCAGGCAAGCGTGAGGCACAACAGGAAATGCAGCAATAACCTGTTTGAAAAACGTAACAATGATCCGTTTAACATCCAGATTGAAATGAATGCCATGATATTCGGCTGTTGCGTTAATTGAAAAATAGATATAAATTCCAAAGCATACAATGGCAGCGATAATATAAGGCATAGAACCAGTGATGGATTTTTTCAGCCTTTCTTTAACGGGCAAATCCGATAAATAAAAAACCGCGAGGGGATACACCAAAAGCAGCGGGTATGAAGACTCATAAGTTAAAAGGCTTAAGATATACAAAACAAGACTTACAGCCAAATACCACCTTTTGCCCGTTGATATATATTTTTTCAGAAGTATCAGTGAAAATGACAAATAAACAACAAGCATCTGTATAAACATATAGTAGCTTGTTATGGCATCGTCATATCTTGTAAGAAAAAAGAAGACGGCGGGAAAAAACAGCAGGACTGCATAGTACAGCTTTTTTGAGTCTGAAAATGTTTTGACCATAAATGCGAAGCTGTAAAGAGCAAGGGCGTTCATTACCAGGTTGAACAGCCTGTAAAGCTCTATTGTGTCAAAAATATAGAAAGTTAAAAAACGGTGCCAGATGTGGGCAGGGTAAAACCTTCCAACCTGCAGGATATAATAGTCCATCTGAGTTAGAATGTATTGAAAAAGGGTCCTGTTTTCCTGATGCATAAAGGTTTTTATATAATGACTTGTCGCGTCATCACCATAATAGTAGGCTGAAAGAACAGGCAGGAAACACAAAAAAACAAAGCCTGCAAGAAAAAAATCCGGATTTGCTAAAAAATTTTTAATTGAAGTTTTTTTGAAAGTATAACTGTTCCGGTTTAATTGATTATTTTCCATATTATACCCAGTATGATACAGTAAATAACTATACCATATGCTCCTTTCTGTTCCATAAAGATATCAGGCGGTTTCTCCCTATGAAAACATTCTGCCCCGCTTTCAATACTCACTTCTAATCATATACTCATGAGTTGTTTAATATTTTCTTATACATATCAAAATTATTCTATTCCAGGGATGGTATTTTGTCAAATAATGCACATGATTTCCTGATAAGTTAAATTATTGGGAAGTTATTGTTAACACCCTGACCTGATTCAGGTTTGACAGAGCCGCCCCGGATATTGAGCAATGACGGTTACCGTTCACAGGCTCTGTTAAAAGATATTGTGCAATATAAGGAAACTTCAGCGGAATGAAGCCTGGAGATGTACTGCCCCTCATTCATCCGCCGCTTGCACTTGCTGCCGTAACTTAATACATATAATCAGTGCTTGTACTATTTAAAAATGCCCGGGCATATAATTAAAAAACAAGTGGACAAAGAGTAAAAATTCAAATTTACTTCAGGGAGGCGTTTGCAATGGAAGCGGTAAGGCTTATGCCAAAACAGTCTCAGGTAAAAAGCAATAGTTATGGCCTGACGGAAAATGAAGCAAAAAGAAGACTTGAAACATACGGGAAGAACAAGCTGGTTCAAAAGAAAAGGAAATCATGGTTCATGCTGCTGCTTTCCCAGTTTACCGACTTTATGGTGCTGGTTTTATTGGGCGCCACCGCGGTGTCAATGGTTATGGGAGAAGTTACCGAGGCGTTGACAATACTCGCGATTGTATTTTTAAATGCTTTCCTTGGCTTTTACCAGGAGATGCATACGGAAAAAACCATGGAAGCCCTTGAAAGGCTTGCAGCTCCCAGGGCAAAAATAATCAGGGACAATGTTTTGCGTGAGATATCGGCAGAAGATATTGTGCCGGGTGATGTTGCTGTAATAGAAGCCGGAGACAGGATACCGGCTGACGGGCGGATAATAGAGGCCAATGATTTGCAGGTTGACGAATCCATGCTGACGGGCGAATCAATGCCTGTAAGAAAAAAAGCGTCTACTGTTTCAACTGAGCATGAACCTGATTCCGAAGCCTTTAAAAAAACATTTACATATATGGGATGTGTCGCGACAGGAGGTACCGGGAAAATTGTTGTTACAAGAACAGGAATGCAGACCGAGATGGGGAAAATAGCCCATATGATCCAGGAAACTGAATCCCAGGATACACCACTTCAGAAAAAACTTGAAGTTCTGGGCAGCCATATAGTGACCGGATGCTTTATCATATGCGCCATAGTATCATTAACAGGAATTATAAGGGGAGAAGATATATTTTCCATGCTTCTTTCAGGGATAAGCCTTGCTGTTGCGGCAGTGCCGGAAGGATTGCCTGCTGTTGTCACTATTGCGCTTGCTCTTGGAGTACAGAGGATGGTAAAAAGAAATGCCCTTGTCAGAAAACAGCCTGCCGTGGAAACCCTGGGATGCGCAACAGTGATATGCTCTGACAAGACCGGAACCCTGACCGAAAACAAAATGAGAGTGGTATCGGTTTATTGTGGCAGGACAAGGTATCGGATTTCCAGGGACAGTGAAACCAATAGGGGCAAATTCCTGCTGCAGGGAAAGGAAATATCACCATCAAGGATTACAGGCATTAATTTGATGGTAAAGACAGGGATACTTTGCGGTAATGTAAACATTCAGGCTATGGAAAAGAAGGAGTTTGTCAATTCCGAAGAAGATACTTTTTTAGGAGATCCCACGGAAGTTGCATTAGTGAGAATGGCAATGGATGCGGGTGTTAATCCGTCGGAACTTACCAGTGGATGCGAACGGATAAAGGAAATACCTTTTGATTCCGAAAGGAAAATGATGTCGGTTTTGTGTGAACTTCCGACAGGGGATAAAATTATATTCTCCAAAGGCGCGCCGGAAGTACTGATTAAAAAATGCACAAAAATACTTGTAGCCAATATGGAGCGTAAAATTGCGGATTATGATCTTCAGAGAATAGAAAAGGAGAATAATCTGATGGCATACGAAGCGCTCAGGGTTATTGGCATGGCATACCGTTTCATTGAAAAAGGCAGCAATGTTCCCGGTGATTTTGAAAAGGAGCTTACATTTATAGGGCTTGCAGGAATAATGGATCCTCCGCGGCAGGAAGCATATGAAGCTGTTGAAAAGTGCAGGATTGCTGGAATCAGGCCGGTTATGATAACCGGTGATCACAAGGAGACCGCACGGGCTGTAGCTGCCGAATTAAAGATAATTGATGAAAACCAGGATGTCATCACCGGAAGTGAAATGGAAACAATGACAGACGCGGAGCTTAGCAGGAGAATAGAAAATACATCTGTTTTTGCCCGGGTACTGCCAAAACACAAGCTAAGGCTTGTTAAGGCATACCAGGCGAAAGGGCATATTGTGGCAATGACAGGAGACGGCGTGAATGATGCGCCCGCAGTAAAGGAAGCAGATATAGGGGTTGCCATGGGCCGTGCAGGAACCGATGTAACAAGGCAGGCTGCGTCCATGATACTCATGGATGATAACTTTTCAACAATTGTTTCAGCAGTTGAGGAGGGACGGAACATTTACAATAACATCAGAAAGTTTGTAAGGTACCTTTTATCCTGTAACATAGGCGAGGTTCTGACCATGTTTTTAGGGATGCTTCTCGGAATGCCTGTGCCGCTTCTTCCTGTACAAATCCTTTTGGTCAATCTTGCCACAGACGGGCTTCCGGCAATTGCCCTGAGCATGGAACCGGGAGATATGGATGTTATGAAGAAAAAACCAAGGGATCCGAATGAGCACATTTTCTCAGGCGGCTTGTGGTCGTTAATTGTAGTTAGAGGTATTTTTATAGGAGTTGCGACACTTTTGTCCTTTATTTCCGTGCTAAGGATGTCGGATAACCTTGTAAGCGCACGGACAGCCGCCCTTGTGACTCTTGTGCTGAGTCAGCTTATTCATGTTTTTGAATGTAAGTCCGAGGATAAATCAATATTTGAAATATGTTTTTCCAACAACCTTTGGCTGGTATTCTCCGTGCTGATATCCCTTGGGCTTTTACTGTGTGTGGTATATATGCCGGCACTTCAAAACCTTTTTAAAACGGTTTCACTGACCCTTGACGAATGGATGCCTGTTGCAGGTTTCAGCCTGCTGGCTCCTGTTGTAAGTTCTTTCTTCATTAACACAAAAAAAGCCCGTCAGCGGTGAACCGGTGCCGCCATAAAACCGGGTAAAAACTTGGCACATCTCATTTTTATAACATGATTAGCTGTATTATGGGCTGTCTCAGGTTTTATCCCGGTACAGCCCATTAAAAATTCAATCATAATAACAAAATTTTTTGTTACTAACAGACCCTGATTCAGCTACTGATCAGGTCAGAAATTGTGCTATAGTAAGGAAACTTTAGAGGAATGAAGCTCTTGTTTCCGCTATTGCACAATATTTAAAAGAACCTGCGAACAGTAACAATTTTTTTTCTGTAAAAAACTCAAGGTATTAGAAACTTGAATGATACTTGAAACCAGTTTTTCTTTAGTATGCAGTTAATTAGTCATTTGGCCGTCTTTTAACCAACGGTGAACGGACAAAGCAAATGCAACCGGTTCTCTTTTCAGGGGTTGCATTTACTTTGTCAATTAACTTCTTTTAACCAACCATGCAGACGGTACAAATAACTATTGCATTAAAAGTTAAATCTGTGTATAATAAGACTTGTCACTGTTCGGGGGTATAGCTCAGTTGGGAGAGCG
>JAAYGP010000205.1 GCA_012727625.1 Clostridiaceae bacterium | reverse complement strand
GGTATGTACTCATGCTTGGAATTATGGTTTTAATATTCGGGATAAAAGCCTTATCTGAAACAAAGAAAGGAAAGAGGTTCATTGATGATAAGGTTTTAAAACTGCCTGTGGTTTCAGGTGTGATAAAAACGCTGATGACTGCAAGGCTCACAAGGACTTTAACTACATTGATATCAAGCGGTGTTTTGCTTATAGAGTCAATGGAAATAACCCAAAGAGTTCTGGGGAATTCTGTGCTAATTGAAAAAATGAATAATGCGATAGAAAGTATTAAACAGGGCAGGGGATTAACTCAAACCATGGCTGAAATACAGTATTTTCCGCCCCTTGTTATATCAATGATTAATACCGGTGAAGAATCGGGTAACTTGGATTTTACTCTGGAAAAGGCCGCGACATTTTATGAGGAACAGCTTGATGTACAAATCCAGAAGCTGACAACCTATATTGAACCTTTAATTATGATTCTCCTCGGAGTTGTGGTTTCGTTTATAATTTTCAGTGTTCTTTACCCAATGCTCAGCGTATATCAGAACTTAGGTGCTTATTAATTTAAAACAGGCAATTCAAATTGCCCATAACTGTTGTAAGCTATATTGCTTAATATAAAATTTAATTTTTTGGAGGTTTTATTATGAAAAAGATTTTAAAAGGAAACAAAGGTTTTTCACTCGTTGAACTCTTAATAGCACTGTTAATTATGGCAGTAATAGCAGGAACAGCAATAACACTGTTCGGTGGCGTACTGGAGTCAAGCAAGGTAAGAGCAGACAATGAAACAGCTGAGAGCATTAAAAGGGCAATACTTACCTATATCAATGTTTCAAATGATATTGATTTAAGTTGTCTTGGTGTTACAAACGGAGAAGGAAATGATCAGGCCTTAATAAGTGCATTAGCAAAGTCTATCGAAATAACTAATACAGATTCCATATTAGGTGGAGAATCTCTTGAAGTAACACCAGACACAAATGATTTGAAAGGAACGTATGGTCCATTCCTTGAAAAAGAAAAAATTCAACCCGAACAAAACGGTAAGGAAGGATGGAAGATTGAAGTTGATTCTTTAACTATGGTTGTTTCAGTCACTGCAGACGAGACAGGTTCATTAATAATTAAATAACAATTTATCAACTCACACTTTTAATTATCACCCGGGGCTTTTGCTCCGGGTAAAAGGAAACAGCTATGAAGCAATTAATAAAAAGCCAGAAAGGCTTTACCTTAACAGAATTATTATTGGCTCTTTTGATTATATCAATGACTTCTGTTTTGCTGACGCAGATGTTAAGCTATACCTTATCATCTACAAATGCCTTTTCTCAATACGGCAACCAGCAATTCACAATTAACCACGCATCCATAAGGCTGGGGAAAGACATTGAAAGGGCAGTGCTGGTAAATGTTGCTGATGTTATTGTAGGCAATGAGTACAGAACGATAGAGATATCCTTTGAGGATGGATGCAGCTGTTCCTGGAGAATAGGAACAAGTGGAGGTCTTTATCATAAGCCAAACAGCAATGATGAAGTCCTGGTTATAAGCGACATTGCGCCGGGAAGCAAGTTTATTTACAGCAATGACTGCTTGACTGTTGTTCTTGTACCCGAGGCTTCGAAGACAGTCAAGTATAAGATCAATGTTTCAAAACCGGTTGTGTCGCAATACAACATTAAATATAAAAAAGGATATTAATGGATATTAATATTCATTTATTAAATGAAAGTGTTCAGATTTTAAATAATTTGATTGGTGCCAAGCATTTTATTTTAATAATATCTCCTGCAGTTTCGCGGTGCAGAAGATAACCACCGGTATATATTGTTTATTTATTCTTAGCTGGATGGATTGACAAATATAAAAAATTATAAAGTTGAAAACAATTTCTTTAATGAGATTAACATAAATTAAATATAAGCTTTGTTTTGATTAAAAACGCATATTGGATAAAAAATGAAAATAAATCCCCCGGGTAGTATTGCCGGCGCTATAAAAGGAAAAATGCCGACAGGCGCCGGGATACGACCCAAAATCAGAAGGTTGGAGGATGACAAATGAAAGATATAAATTTTCTTTTCAGTGAGACAATAACAGACAAAATGGAGAATACTGAAAAAGAGAAAACCAGAGTTAAACCGGGTGTCGTTGTTGTTGTGGTTTTAGTAATCTTAATCGCGACAGGAATTCTTCTTGCCCCGGGATTCTATCTTTCAGGGCTGGAAAGGCAGATTGAAAAAGTTGAAGCAAGTCTTGCAGATCCAAAATATTCGGAAGTAAGAAATGTTAAAGCCAGACTTGATTCAGTCAGTACGGAATTAAACAAAAAGAAGGCAATAATAAACGATATTGACTCAAAAAGTGCTCCGTCGTCCCAGGTTCTGCTTATGGTTGAACATGCAGTTCCGTCAGGCTGCTATTTCACAGGGCTGAATTACAGCGGAACAAGTTTGAATATTTCAGGCAAAGCTGAAAGCAGTATTATTGTGGCGGAATTTATGAGTAATCTGGACAGGCTTAACACATTGTCAAGGATGACTGAAAGCGTGTCCATCAAACAGGCTCAATCCCCTTTTACATACAATCTGAGCTATGGTGTTTCAGGGAAAGGGGGTAAGTAAAATGGCACTAAAAAAGAATGAAATAAAGCTGCTTATCATACTTTGCGTACTTGTGTTCGGCTTTATATTTGTAAAATTTGTTTTAATGACTACAATCCCCAAAATAAATGAAGCGAAAATCAGACTGGAGGAAGTAAAAGCCCAAAAAGCCGCACTTGATGAGGATTATAGAAATCTGGACAACTACTATACAGCTCTGGAAGTAAAAAATACGGTTAATGAGAGGCTTGGAGAATATCTGATGAACAACGCGGGTATTTCCGACAGTATTGAATTTATAGAAAAGCTGGCATTAATGATGGGAACGGATATTGAGAATATTTCACTCGGGCGCCCGTCGGAAATATCAGGGCCGGAAGAAATAAAATATTACGGGTTTCCCGTTAGTTTCAGCGCGACTATGCCCTATGGGGATTTTAAGGAACTTCTGAGGTACTGTGAAGGGGGATCCAAAAAAATCAGAGTCAGCAGCTTCAGCATAAAACCGGAAGAAAACATTAAATCAGATTCTTCAGCGGATGAACAATTATTTAAGTCATCCATCTCTCTTGTTTTTTACACAATAGACAAGGATACGGCCAGCAAGCTGTTCCAGTTCAGCAGAGCAAAGTTACAGGAGTTTAAAACCAGGGATGGTGAGCCTATTTACATAAAAGAAGACGCAGAACTTCCTGATACGGATTTGCCCGGGCTGATAAGCTCGGCCCGGGACAGAAAAACGCCAGGTCACCTGATTACAATGGACAATGCAGATTTTATTGTTTTCCACAGAGGTTATTTATATGGTGGTTACAATTTTGAAACATATGCCACTTTTGGTTCAAAGAACAGAATACGTGAGACAACTGCTGAAAAAGTAGAAGTTTTAATGACTATCGAGGGCAACACTTATACAATCGATACTTTGACGGCTGGAAGTTTTCAGAAAAAAATTACAGGAGATATTCCCGACAGGGACTTTACAATGTATATTGTATCAAATGTAAACGACATAAAGGAAAATGAAAACCTGTTCCTGGATATAAAGGTTAAAAATAATTCAGACAAGACAATCCGTGTCCATATCGAGCAGAAAGGAAACCGCGTAAAACTTATGGACAGGGATGGCAATGTTATTACAGGAAAAAATGAAAAGGAGAAAATATATCTGTAGAATATGCTGATTCAAAAGGCTAATTCATTTAGAAAAATTTTATTTAAAAATAAAACCGGCCTTACACTGATAGAAGCATTAGTTGCCATTTTAATGATAGGTATTGTTTCTGTTGGCATAACATCACTTGTGTTTTCTCTTTCAAGGACATCAAAGATGTCGGAGGAGATTCTCAGGCAGAATGCTGTTTGCCGGGTCATCAAGGAGAATGTTGTTATGTCCGCAAGAGACAGAAATGACATTCATGGAAATGCCGGCAGTGTAGCCAGCGGATCAGGAACAAATCTCGCAGACCTGATTGTATTGGATCGCTCAGGCAATGTATATCCGGAATATTCTTTTGATGTGCTTTATGTGGATAATAATGAAGAAAGTGATTATGGTGAATTAAGTGACAAACTGGAAAAATATAAAATCTCTCTAAGGAATAGTAATAATACTGTTTTGACGGAGTTTTTCATAGAAGTGTATATACAATAGGGTGGTTAACGAAAAAATGATATTAAGGAGCAGAAAAAAAGTAAAAATAAAAAACTTTATATATGATATTACTGGTAATTCAGTACCGCTTGTTATGCTTATTGCTCTTGTTGTACTGATTATAGGCGGTGCTGTGGCATATGCGACAGTGCAGGTTTTTTCCACAGTAAGGGGTGAAACTCACAGCCTTATGACATACTTTTCGGCGGAAACAGCACTGGAGAGAAGCATGTGCAGCCTTGACAGCCATATAACAAAGGATACATATGCTGCCTCAAAAGATATAACTTTTACAGGGGATATAACAGATTACATAAATAAAATTATTGATAGCCTGAATGATGAATCTTCCGGTATTTTATCGTCAACTGAGGTAGGTGTGTACGCAAACGAATCGATGAATAAAGCGATTGTTGATATCAGGTATTCATGGCCAGGTGGAAACAATTACAGGATGGATGGCCTTTATAAAATAATTGTTCCGATTACCATATCCGCGACAGCTAAGATGGAAAACGGACTTTTCAGATCCTATGGCAAAGAGACAACCGCAACCAGAGAGTTTGAAATCTGGCTGCCTCGGCGCTTTGAGTTGAGAGGGGCTGTCTATACTCTTGGAGATCTGCTTGCAACAACTAAAGATGACGGTTATGCTCCTGAGGAAGCCTTGATTAAGGGAAATATTTATGTTTTCGGAACAGGCCTGGATAAAGCAAACAGGATGCAGCAGCATTATAACGGAGGACTATGTGCTGACAGGAATGCTAAGCTGAAAATTATTGAAGGAAACATATATACTCGCAATCTACTGCGCGCGGGGACTTTTGATGAAAGTGAAAGTTCCACGGAATCATGTGCAATTATAGTTGAAAATGATGTTGTGGCTCAAGGCATCCAGGTGTTTGGCCATAAGGATTCAATAGTTGTTTTCGGAGATGCATACACTTTTGATGATGTTGAATTGAACGGTGCTGATTCATATATTGTAATTAATGGCAATTACTATGGTTTAAACCAAGGGGATGATACTCGTCATGACACATCAAGTGCAATTATTAACACAGCGCCGGCATATGCACAGGGGTTAATCTCCAACTATATGAAATCCCGTATAGTCATAAACGGGGATGTTTTTGTCAATGGTACTACATTCAGGCTTGAGGATCCTAATGAGGGTGAAGTCGGCCATAAACTGGAGGATGCTTCTCTTGGCTGGATAAATGTTGGTTCGGTTGTTGCGCCTGATTACAAGCAAACATATCTTGCATTGGGGATAGATGCCGGCGCGGAAACCGGTTTTTACAGAGAAGCTATAAGAGACAGAAAGGATGATATTAACGGCTTTTCAGTGCTTTTACAGACCGGATTGGGAAAAAACTATAATATAAATTATTGGAATGAAATGATTAATCATATAAGATCAAGAGCAGATTATTATAAAAATGATTTGAGTAATATTTCAGAAGTCAGTATTCCCAGGAGTATAAGCGGATTCTGTAATTTCGCTTTTGATGCTAATGACAGGATTTACATTGCAGATGAAAATCCAGGAGATCCAACAGAAGAGCCTCAGATAGTAATGCCGGATAGTTTCAGTACATTTGATAATATTTCAAAAGATATTAACGGAATGAGTGACTTTTTTGATAATTATATAGATGACTGGGAGGACTGGGGTTCATATTCAAGTGCGGTTTCAGGAATGCCTGCCGCTCTGAACCATATGATGAACTTGCTTTTGGATTACGTAGAAGTATTTGCTACAAAAGAATATCCGGGAGATAACAGTTCGGATGAAATAAAATACTCTTTCGTTCAGGGGACAGGGATAAAAACACAGTTCGAGGAATTATCGGAATATCTGAAAGGCATTAATCCCGAACAACATCCATGCGTATTGAAGTATGAAGAAGGAATTGGTTCTGAAATAGTAATTGATATATTTGATGAGCTTAATGAAAATTTTTCTGAACAGTATGCTGCGGGAAAGTATTTTTTGGTTTTAAATTTCGATCCGAATAAGGAGCTTCGCATAAAAGACGAAATGAACGGACTTATATTTTCCATTGGTAAAGTCGTTCTGGAACGTTCCGGTAAGGTTAACGGCTCGGTGATTGCTGCAGGCAAAGGATATGATCCAATACATAAAGTAATGGATTCAGCCGCAGGATACTATGAATACAATGGTGTTACAGTAACAAGACTGCCCAGGGTTGTATTGGAAGAAGAGAGAGATGAAGATGGTAATGTTATTGCTTATGAAAATATTAATGAATTTAAAAATTGGAGTTATGCTGCCCTTGTTTTTGAAAATGGCGGCAGTATAGACTTTCCGGGAAGAGAAGCCTTATTTGAAGCAATAAGAAATAGTACAGGAATTGATTTATATACTATTTTTTGAGGTGAAAACGATATGAAAAATGCGCTTAAAAAACTAATGCCGATACTACATTTAATAATCATAATAGCATTATGTTCCGGATGCGGTCTTGCCGTGCTTGTCTCAAACAACTCACAACATCCGGGAAATCAAGCAAAACAGGATTTTGCCGCAACAATTTCCAAAGAACAGGAAGCTGAAATAAATAAGCTTCTTAGCGATTATTTTTCAACACTTTATTCTGCACTGACCGTTGAAGAATATGCGGAGAAAACTGTAAAAGGCATTATCCCGGATGAAATAAGGGAATTTATATCATTGAAAACAATTACAGAAGGTGACGGCAATCCTGAGGTGGGAATTCATCTGCCACGTTTTGTAAGTTTAAACGGAGAAACAATTATTGCCTATGAAATTCCGGAAAAAGCAGATGCAGGCTATATCAATTCTTCCTTTATTGCAAAAAGCGGAGATATCATTACATTCTTTTGTAAGGTTAAAACAAAAGCAACTGTTGTGCCTGATAATGTTTTTTTGGAATGCTACATGCATGACTATTCATACAAAAAACAAAAGGACATAGACCCGGAATATATGGATAAAATTTGTGCAGAACTGAAATATGATGTTGAATTGACTGAGGAAAACGGGAAACTGAAAATCCTGAGAGCAATTGAAACAAATATCAAACCCGGTGTAAAAAACAGATTGTTTTTATTGAACAATGAAAATATTACCCGTCTGCCTTATCTTGATATATCACAAAAAGCAGATGGCAGCGGATACAATAATCCTGCTGATGGCGAAGTTTATGAAAAGGAAAAGGCTGTTATTTCTGATTTATTCAAAAACCTTGCCAATCTTGACAGGGAGCGTATGAATCTTCTGTCATATAAATGGGAACAGGGTTATTATGAGGTAAGAGATTATCTGGACGGTCTTGGAATTACAAAGAACAAGGATGGAAACGCAGATATAATTATTCTGTCTGAGGACTACAAGCAGGAACTGCCCTTTGAGTCTTTGCCTCTGCGTTACAATATGGAAAAAATAAAGAAAATTGATAATATAAAATTATCTCTTCATCCCGCATATTCGGAGAAAAGGAAATTGTATTTCGTTAATTTTGATGCGACTGTTCAGAGAATTAACGGAATAACTGACGAGGATTTTAAATACAGGTATGATTATTTGGTGGTCCTGGATCAGAATGATGAACAGTTGTTAATTGATAATATTAAGCTTAATGAGTACTATGTATTGCCATAGTGCCATTGAAGTATACAGGTGCTGAGGTTTAAAGCACCAAATAAAGTAATTGCTAAGTTAATTTATAGTAATTGAAACCTATAGTAATCAGGGAGGAGGTATTATATTGCCTGGATCATGCAAAAAACTAATATATCTGACAATTATTTCAATAATAGTATTATCAATACCGGTACATTCTATCGGGCAGGATGGAATGCAATCTAATGAAGACAGGCTGTCCGACTGGGCTGTGGAAGAAATATATGCAGCTATTGATGCTGGTCTGGTGCCTGAGGAATTACAGGCTCAATACCAGAAGAATATTACAAGGAGTCAATATGTTCTTCTTGCCCTAAGGGTCTTCGATTTATCAGGGAAAGAACTGAAATACAGCGAAGAGAGGCCGTTTTCAGATGTTTTAAACCACAGTAAGGAAACAGACATTGTAAGAGCATACAATGCCGGTATTGTTAAAGGGGACGGCAAAGGACATTTCTTTCCTGACAATGAGATAACAAGAGAGGAAATTTCATCTTTGATAGTTAATTTATTGATGCAGATTTCACCTGAGAAAAATTATACTCCCAGGGATTCCTATGAATTCTTTGATGGAAACGAAATCAGCGAGTGGGCAAAAAGCTATATAAATTACTGCTTTGAAAACCAGATACTGAATGGTACAGGTAAAAATGAACAGGGGATTGTAAAAATGTCGCCCAAGGATGGGGCTACAATTGAGCAGTCAATTGCCCTTATATACAGGCTTGCTCAAAAAGAGGGCTTAATAAACGAAACAAGCTATGGAACAATAAGGATTTATCCTGAGGATGTGGATGTTGATGCGGAAGTTATAGAGGAATTTGTATCAACTTTTGGGGAAAGCGTCTTTAATATAATGAAAGAGCTGTCCCTTGATGAAAACATTGAGGTCCAGGATATGCGGGATAAAAGCATTACACTGCAAGTTGGAAAAAATATCATAAATCTGGATCAGAAGAAATTTGAAAAGAACCTGTTCGGGCTGTTTTTTGACATGAATGATGAAAAATCCGTTAATGTTTATAAACATCTGTTAAAGGAATCTTTTGAGGAATCAGAGGAGGGGATAAAGCTTTTTGATGAGTATTTACCACAGTTGAAAAATAGTGAGCCTGTTGAGATTTATGAAGAAATTAATGAGAACTATATTTTTGTAATAAAATCTTCAATTGAGGATTCAGGCATATTTTATTCAATAAGTTATATTCAGCCTAATTAAAAGAAGAAGGAGTTGATTATTATGTTTATGGCTTTTATGAAAGCGATTGTCAGACCTCTTGCGCTGGCTGTTATGTTTGCAATGATGATTTGCACCCTGGGCATAAATCCGGTTTGTGCTGAAAACTTAAAAGCTGCAATTGGAACGGACAGAACTGCTGACAAAAATGAGATCCTTGTAAATGAGAAATTTAAGCTGAATTATTCCATACAACCGCAGCCCATTCCGTGTGAAATCCAGACACCAAGCACGAAAAGGGAGATTGTTCTTGTTGTTGATACCTCCGGGAGTATGAGATGGAATATTAAAGGCAAAGAAACAAATATAATTTCGGAAAGAAGAATAACAATTGCAAAAAATGCCGCATTAAAATTCATCGAGAATATTAAGGAACATAAAAATGTTAAAGTAGCATTGGTTACCTATGCAAACTATGCTAATGTTAAAGTAGGACTAACAGACGATTTCGAAAAACTAAAGAGAGAGATTAATAAACTGGATGCATATGACGGAACAAACATTGGTGATGGGCTCAGAAGGGCATATTATGAACTTTTCAGTGAAAGAAGCAGCAGTGATGCAGAGAAATACATTGTCATGCTGACTGACGGAGAACCCACGTTCCATAGCTATGTACAAGTAGAAAAACGGAAAGTATTCTTCCTTGATGATGGCCCGGCAACAAAAATTGCCGGTGGTGGGAGCAGAGTAACAAAAGATGATGAAGATTACTGCTATGAGGTTGTAAATAAGCTTATAAACACAAAAAATATCAATACATACTTTATAGGATTTACCGACGGTTCAGATAAAAATATCCTGAAAGGCCTGGCTGCTGCAGCAGGTGGGGAGTTTAGGGCCGCAAAGGATTCGGACGCCCTGGAAAATGTCTACGAGGATATTTCAGAGGTAGTTATCAGCGATTATTCCGTCACCAATGTAACTTTTGAGGAAACATTTCCAGTGGGCCTGGAAATCGTGGATTCAGGCGACGAATATGATAACATAACTGTTGATGGCCGGAAAGTGTCTGTAAATCTGGGCGGCATCTGCTACAAGTACAACATGGACAGAAAGCAGTATGAGGCTGAGTCAGTTAGCTTTGAACTGGAATTGAAAGGTAAATTGCCCGGAAGCTATGTTCTTGGCTACAACAAATCATCAAAACTTAAATACAGGGATATTGACAGTGCCATGTGCGAGGAATACTTCCCCGAGATCCAGGTGACTGTAATAAGTTCGGAACCAACACCGACACCAACGCCGGAGCCATATGGTTATCCTGAGCTTAAAGTTAAGAATATTATAAGAAGCGGTGAAAAGGTAAAGGTTGAACTTGATATTACGTTGCCTGAAGATACAAGAGAAGGTCGTATAATATTTGATGCTGCCGAAATAGGCGATATAGAGGTTAATGCGACCGGAACATATACAATTGACGGGCTTTCCATCTATAAGACCTATACGGTTACGCTTGAGGCAACAAGTAATTCCGGTGAAACAAGAACAGCCGGCCCAATCACAATATTCAGAGCAATAGATGTAAATTAAGCATTATTTCATATAGATTACATTGAATGTTGCTTAATTTAGCCCCCCATTTTATAATTTGCGGGACCCGCGTTAAAAACTTCAGATGGAGCATAGTCTCCATCTGAAAGCCATTTTGCGGATATTGAGAAAATGGGTAAAATTCGGATAACCCGGACAATTAGGCTTTTGTTCACCGGCAGTATTCATTCCTTTCTTTTTGAACCCGGTTTAATATGTTACAACATAATCGGCATTGTATTAACTAAGGACGCAAAAGCCCTTTATAACTTAATAACAGCTCTTTGTAATATAATGAATATCCACTTCATAAACTGCATATTATAATTTTTTCTGATTAAAAATTACAGGATTATTTATGAATACAAAAATTATCTGATCTATATACCACTTATAATATAGGAAATATAAAGGAATTTGTTTCTTCAAAGGGAACTAAATTATTGTCTATAAATCTAATTTTTTGTCCGTTTACAACATAGATTATTCATATTAATATAAGCTTTAGAACGCGTTCTATATATTAAAGCGGCAGTGAAATAATACCAGTTCATGAATATTTCCATGGCAATGGCATATGAATCAGGGTATTGTTTTACTCTGCCTTACTTCATCTTAAGTTCACATTCTTGATGACTGAACATATTTACTGCATTCCATTAATAACAATATCTTAAAGATCAGGGCAAAAACCAGGGGTTAATTAAAGAATAACAAGCCCTGAATGGTATGCATTTATTTAAGTATTAAGGAGGTTGTATTTAGTGAACAGAAGATTCAGAGTACTGTCAGTAGTTCTTATGGTGTTTGTATTTCTGGGTATGGCAACTCCTGCCCTGGAAAGCCAGGCATCTTCTCCTGAGCATCCTTTTCTGATTGTAAGCCAGTCCGAATATGATGAGCTGAGAAGTCGTGCCAACGAAGAACCCTGGGCTTCCTTGAAAGCATCAGCCATATCGGATGCCAAAAACCTTGTCGTCAATGAAAGCGATAATTATACAAACAGGTGTATGGCCATAAGCTATATTATGGACTCCTGCTCCCTGGCCTACATTCTTGATCCGGACAACAGGGATATATACGTTGACAAAATATATGACACCTTTAAGTACTTCGATGAGGGGGTTTCCGGAAATATATATGACGAAATGGTATACAACAACTGGACATATGCAATTCCGCCAAGCACAGCTTTTTTCAGTGCGGTATTGGCATTGGACATTATATACCCTGAGCTCACAGCGGAAGAAATAGAAAACGCGGAGGAAATTTTGCAGCAAATAGGCGAATGGTACTGGGATAATGAATTCAGCTGGAATACCGCCCTCTGGGGTGCCCGCGGAATATGGACTGTATATAGTAATGACACAGAAAAATTTGATGAAGTAATTGACGGCTATCTGGCAAGCGTCGTAGGCTATATGTCTTCGGATGGTGTTGGATTACCCGGCACAGGCTATTCAAATGCAAGGTTTAATTCCGACAGGCATGCGAAACAATATTTTATGGATGTACTTACATATACCGGCCTATATGATTTTTACAATGATTACCGGGTCAGGAGCTTTTATGAATGGCTCTATGGTCACGGTGTAACAGCAAATAAACGTATGTGGGTTTTTGGCGATTCCGTATATAATAATACCCTGGGAAGAAGATACTCCATTTTCAAAGCGGGCAAATTCTCTGAAGATGCGGCTAAATATGCGGGATGGATATTGAAGGATAATCCATTGCCTCCCGGGCGGCTCTTAAACTATGTGCTACATGATGCAAACCAGCCGGAGCCTGAGCCTGCAAAAAGCAAAATATATCCTGACGGCGGTGCTTTCCTGTTTGAACACAGTGAAAGCTATGACGCCTTAAGGGCAGTTTTGTGGAATCCTAAGAAATCAGACGGCCACAGCCATAAAGAAGTAAATGCAATAAATGTTTCCGCTTATGGTGAATTATTGCTTGTCAATTCCGGATATAACTACTGGGCTTCCGGAGCGCTGGACTTCTCCTGGGATTACATAAGTAACAGGGCGGTTTCAGGAAACACCGTTCTTATAGACTATAACGACTATGATGAATACGATCCGAAACCTGATAATGATCATGTTTTAAAAAGTGGCGCGGGTATTACGGAGGGCTTTGTATCTGACCTGTTAAGCTATGCATCCGGTGATTCGGGCAGTGCGCTTCCCAACGGAAAGCATATCAGAAACCTTGTATCAATATCCCCTGATGGGAATAACAATGGCTATTGGGTGCTTTTTGACGAAGTAACTGCAACACAGCCCGGAAAAACAGCTCAAGTTGCTCTTCATCCTCCGTCAGAAACCTACAGCGTGGTATATCCCGATAAAGAATACAAATGGACTATGAACAGAATAACAAGCTCTGATGTTGATCTGAACATATTCCTGGCAACTTCACCAAAGTCAGCTGATATTAAAAAAGGTGTTATTGGAAGTTACGGAAATTCCTTTGTGGCAAATTACCTGTACTCAACTTACAACACAGATGCAAGCACAGGAAAGAAAAATATTGTGACAATTCTATTCCCGAGTGATGAAAGCCATGAAAAAGCGAATATGGTAAGCATTTCAGGGAGCAATTACACCGGCGCGATTATATACCTGGATGAGGATACAGTTGATTACGCTATTGAATCTTCCGGGGATGAAACAGTAAAATATGATAACTTTGAGTTCCTGGGTTCGGCAGCTATGTACCGCAATGACAAAAAGACCACCGGTTTCTACTTTGTGCGTAACGGAAAAAGCTTCAATGACGGTGCTTCCAAAAAACAAGGCTTTTTATCGGATGATTATGTAAGTGTTTATATGAACGGAAAAACCGGAAGCATTGTTTCAAAAGGAACAAATGTTACATTCTATTATCCCGGTGTCAAAGGTGTTAAGCTGAATGATGCAAATGCTGATGTTGTGGCTGCCGGAGACGGATGGATAACAGTGAATGTACCGGAGGGCACTTTTGACGTTACCCTGGTTAACGGAACGGCATCCTTTGGCGCTCCTGTTCTGGATATGCCGTTTTCAACCGGAAGCATTAAGCTTACAGGCAATTCAAAAGTGACAGGAAATATTGGAACCAATGCCCCTGCATCTGCGGTTTCCGTAACCGGAAGAGCTTCCATTCAGGGAGATATTTACGCTTCCCAGAGCAGAGATTATTCCATCCCCGCATTCCCGGACTTTTCAAATCTTCTGAAGCCAGGGGATTCTGTGTCTGAGAAAGCCGTTTTTTCTTTCAGTAACTTTCTTGTAAACGATAAACTTAATGTTGTTGTCGGCAACGACGATGTTGTAATTGCCGCTGACATATTAACCATCACCGGCAACGGCAGCATAAACGTCCTGAGAACCGGAAAAGGAAAATTAATTCTGTATGTCAAGGACAGAATCCATATTGGCGGCAATGGTATTAATGTTAACGGAAAACCTGATAATGTAGAATTATACTACAAGGGCACAAAACTTGATTTGTTGCTGAATGCCGGATTGTGCGGCTATGTATTTGCCCAAAAGGCTGATATCGACATTCTGGGTAACTGCAAATTCGAAGGCACAATAATTACCGGCGGAAAATCCGTTAACATAAATGGAAATGCTAAAGCTGATGTTACTCTCATATACGCGCCGAATGCAAACTTGTTAATAAACGGCAATTCTGTTGTAACAGGCTGTACCATATCCAAAACCTTAAATATGGGCGGCAACGCAAAGCTTATTTACAGTGATGATATTGATACCGGTTTTATTGAAGGGTTTAGCGGAGTAATACCCTTCCCAACCCCGATTGTTACTCCTCCTGCGCCCACACCCACACCATTGCCGATTACGCCATCTCCAACACCCACACCGGATCCATCAAGAACAACGGTGGATTTCAGAGCCAGCAACCAGGGTGATGGAATCAATCAGTATACCTATTCCGACGGAACAGCAAAAGTTATGTATGGCACCAATACCATGACGTGGACTGTAAGTGGAGGAAATTCAATATACAACAACCGTCCTTCAGATGACGCGTATGTATGCTTTAAGTTTGAAGGAACGAGCATTGAGCTTTACACGGAAATTGCTCCTTTCGGAGGAATAGCCGAAATCAGCATTCTCGATGAGAACGATAATATTGTTGTTGAGGGAACGCTGATTGACACATATTCCGAAACAACTGTCAAGGGAGAACTGGTCTATACAAGCCCGAATCTGCCTAAAGGTATCTATAAGCTGATGGTAAGGCCAACCGGAGAAGTGAACCCATTGAATCCCTACGTTAACGACGGCAATGATCCACCGCAAACGCCTTACTGGTCCATTAACCTGTTCAAAGTGGTTGTTATAGACAGGCCGACCGTAGAACCACGGGATGTAACATTAACCTTTGAGCAGTCAAACCAGGGTGACGGAATTAATCAATATACTTTCTCAAATGGTACTCCTATGGTGTTGTACGGAAAATCGACCACAAACTGGACAGTAAGCTCCGCGAAATCCATTTATAACGACAGAGGGGCAACGGATGCTTATGTTGCGTATAAATTCCAGGGTATCGGAGTATCTGTTTACGCTGAAACCGCGCCCTATGGCGGTATAGTGGCAATCAGCATACTGGATGAAAATGATAATGTAGTTATTGAAGAGGAGCTGGTTGATGTTTATGCGGAGGATAAGGCTCAGAATGTTCTTGTGTATACCAGCCCCGAACTGCCAGACGGCGTTTATAAGGTCAAAATAAGGCCGACAGGGGAGGTAAACCCGCTTAATACGTATGTAAATGATGGTAATGATCCGCCTGCAACGCCATACTGGTCAATCAATATAGGTAAAGTTGTAATAAGAAGCACCGCGCTTGAATAGCAGCATAATTTTATAAACCACAATACCACGTCCGGTAACCGGAAAAGAAATGGTATTGTCTGAATAACATTATATTCATTATACCACCCCTAAAAGCTGAAGCCGCCTGATAAGCGGCTTTGGCTTTCATTCCTGTTTTAGCCAATAATGTACATCAATTACCGCTTGCATAGAACAGAAATTTGTATTATAATATATTTTGCTGCATAATGTTTTGTTTAATAATGCGGACTGGTGTAATGGTAGCACGAATGACTCTGGCTCATTTTGTTAGGGTTCGAATCCTTAGTCCGCAGCCAGGACTGGATGATTAAGCCGGTCCTTTGCTTTTATATATTTTTTTCGAAAGCGTCAGATAATTCCGTGCTTGCGATTATACAATAATGACGTAACAGGCAAAAATATTTAAAACTAATAATTGGCATATTATGAAAATTTAGGGCATTTGGATATTAAGAACAGTTTGGAACAGATGTATCATATAAAATTATGAATGGATTAATTTCAAATAATTGAATGGTTATTTCATGCTTAAGATAAATGCCCGGATATATCCGGGCATTTCTTAAGGATCTTATACTCAGATGGTTTCAATCCATCCGAATGTATCGGGAAGCTTCCCGTACTGAATTCCTGTCATTGTGTCATAAAGACGTTGTGATACAGGCCCTGTATTACCGTTGTTAACCGTGATTTCCCTGCCGTTCCAGTTCAATTCACCCACAGGTGATATAACAGCCGCGGTACCGGTTCCGAAAACTTCCTTAAGCAGACCTTTCTCATATGCCGCATAAACCTCGTCAATGGAAATACGGCGCTCATTAACTTTATAGCCCCAGGATCTTAATAGTTCGATGGAAGATTTTCTTGTGATGCCCGGCAAAATGCTTCCGGTCAGCATAGGAGTCACTACTTCGTCACCGATGACAAAGAATACATTCATTGTGCCAACTTCCTCAATATATTTTTTTTCAACCCCGTCAAGCCATAATACCTGTGTATAGCCCTTTGCCTTTGCTTCAACCTGGGCTTTAAGGCTTGCGGCGTAATTAGCGGCTGCTTTTGCTTCCCCAAGACCGCCAACTACGGCACGGACATAATTTGGTTCCACATATATTTTGACAGGATTCATACCCTCTTTGTAATATGCTCCGACCGGGCCTGTTATTATAATAAAGCTGTATGTTTCAGATGGGCGTACACCCAAAAAAGGATCGGTGGCAAAAATGAACGGACGGATATAAAGGGAAGTACCCGGTTCTTCCGGCACCCAATCCCTGTCTGTGTCAACCAGCGTCTTAATTGCTTCAACACCAAATTTTTCGTCAACGGGAGGAATACAAAGTCTTTCGCATGAGTCATTAAGTCTTCTCATATTTTCAATCGGTCTGAAGAGATTTACTTTTTTATTCTCTGTTTTATATGCTTTTAAACCTTCAAAAATACTTTGGCCATAGTGGAAAGTCATAAGCGCAGGCGAAACGCAAAGATCCTGATAGGGTACGATACGAGCATTATGCCAGCCTTTTTCCGGTTCGTAGTCGCAAATGAACATATGATCGGAAAAAGTAGTTCCAAAAACGAGATTGTCACTTGCTGGTTTCTGCTTAGGATTTTTTGTTTTTTCAACAGAAATTGTCATCTATATCACGCTCCTGAATAAAATAATTGCATTTACCATTGGAAACTATAAAAAATAAAAATAAAATAAAAGTTTGTCCGGCTGCAATATGTAAAATAAGACTTTATTATTTTATGTATTCTATCACAATAATCATGGGGCTGTAAACAAATTCTTGCATAGAAATATTAAGTCTGGTATGATACGAAAAGGAGGTTATATATGGGCAAAGGTTTACAACCAGACCTTTGTGTAAAATCAATATTTACGCTGGATATAAATTGGCTGAAGAACAGAGGGATTAAAGGTGTTCTTCTTGATATAGATAATACTCTTATAACACATAAGCAGAAAATCCCTGATGAAAAGGTTATAGAACTGATAAAGTTTTTTCAGGACAATGGCATCAAAACAGCCATAGTTTCTAATGCCACAAAAAGACGGGTGGACGTTTTTAACGAAAAGCTCGGGCTGTATGCAAGGTATCGTGCCTTTAAGCCATCAGCCAAAGGATTTCGCAAAGCAATGTCAAAGCTTGATATAATTCCCTCCGAGACAGCTGTTATAGGGGATCAGCTTTTTACTGACATTCGTGGAGGAAACAGGTTAGGTTTAACAACAATTCTTGTAGAACCTCTGGATGAAAATGAGCCAATTTCTGTTCGGATAAAGAGAATATTAGAGAAAATATTTGTAAAGAAAAAGCCCGTTTAGTTGTTTATTATGCATGTGGGGGAATGCAGAATGCCGGAACTTAATATTGACGGTAAAACCTCCCTGTATGCGATTACAGGGAAATACACTGGGTTTTCGCCGATACCCGGTCTTTTTAATACAATTGTAAGCTTTATGGGTTATAATTCGGTTATGATGCCGTTTGATACAAACCGTTATGACGTTCAGATGGTACTTGATGCCTTGCAGATATTAAACTGCAAAGGGGTATATATAGACACACCACACAGATGTGATTTGGATGGTCTTTTGGCTACGCAGACGGAAGAAGCACGGATAAGCGGAGCAGTTAACATAATCCGGGCAGATGACAGGGGATATAACGGAAACAATACTGAAGTTAAGGCTTTTCAAAAAGCATTTCCAAAGATTACAGGAGAAACACTGACAGGAAAGAAAATTTTCCTTATCGGCTCCGGGGGAATAGCCAGGGCAATTGCTGTGGCATGCGCGTATGAGTTGTGTGAGAAAGTTACCTTTATAAACCGCACGCAGATAAAGTCAAGGGAATTGTGTGAGAGAATAAATAAACGGTTTGGAAATATAGCCTTTGCGGCAGATTTAAACGAACCGGAAACCATACATAACTTCTATAATGCGGACATTATTATAAACGCAACATCGGCCGGAATGTTTCCCGACATAGATAACCATTCGCTTCCGGAAAATTATAATTTTCTTCCTCACCATCTTGTTCTGGACACAGTTTATAATCCTCCTCAGACAAGATTGATGCGGCTGGCCGGCACTAAATGCCACAGGGTGTTAAATGG